>JAEWFE010000304.1 GCA_023389005.1 Bacillota bacterium | reverse complement strand
TGTAGTAGTCATTCTGTTTTGTAAAAAAGAAAGTGGAGGTTCTCATGTCAAACCAATATTCTGATCCAAAGTTGAAAATTTTTGCTTTAAATTCTAATCGTCCTTTAGCTGAAAAAATTGCTGAAGCTGTAGGTGTAGAATTAGGAAAATGTACAGTGAAGCAATTTAGCGATGGAGAAATTCAAGTAAATATCGAGGAAAGTATCCGTGGGGCACACGTCTATGTTGTTCAATCAACCAGTTCACCCGTTAATGACAACTTAATGGAACTGTTAATCATGATTGATGCTTTAAAACGTGCCAGTGCGAAAACAATTAACGTGGTGATGCCTTATTATGGTTATGCTCGTCAAGACCGTAAAGCGCGCTCACGTGAACCAATTACTGCTAAATTAGTAGCCAATATGTTACAAACAGCTGGTGCCACAAGAATGGTTACCCTTGACTTGCACGCAGCTCAAATTCAAGGTTTCTTTGATATTCCAGTCGATCATTTGATGGGCGCACCATTAATTGCTAACTACTTCTTAGAAAAAGGAATTGTCGGTGATGATGTCGTTGTTGTTTCGCCGGACCATGGTGGAGTGACACGTGCTCGTAAATTAGCTGAGTTCTTAAAATCACCAATTGCCATTATTGACAAACGCCGCCCAAGAGCAAATGTGGCTGAAGTAATGAATATTATCGGTCAAGTGGAAGGCAAAGTGTGTGTCTTGATTGACGATATGATTGATACAGCTGGTACGATTACCTTAGCTGCCAATGCCTTAAAAGAAGCAGGGGCGAAGAGTGTGTATGCATCATGTACTCACCCAGTGCTTTCAGGTCCTGCCTTGGAACGTATTCAAGACTCAGCAATTGAGCGTCTAGTGGTAACAGATTCAATCAACTTGCCAGCAGAACGTAAAATTGATAAAATTGATGAAATCAGCGTGGGTGAATTAGTCGCTGAAGCCATCAAACGTATTCATGAGAACAAACCAGTTAGTCCATTGTTTGAATCAAAACAACCAATGAAATAAAAGTGAGTCCCCTGCATCTGTTGCGGGGGATTTTTTATTATTTGTGAAAAAATTTGGAATGATATATAGTTGAGATGGATAAATGCTTTTTCAAAGTAGCTGAAAGGCACAGAATAGGGTGATAATATGGATGAAAAATTGATGCAAGCCTGGCAATTATTTACAGAAGGTCAGGTTGCACAGGCAAAAAAATTAGTCGCAGCCGATTTTGATTTACTCACTTGTGAAGATAATCAGTTACTCAATTTTATGGGGTATGTGATATTAGCGGAGCAAGATTATGAGGGCGCCATCCAAATCTATCAGCGGTTACTCACAGTTGCTAAAAATCAGCTCGATAGCGAATTAGAGCATATTGCCTGGCATCAACTGGCGATGGTGTATCGTGAAAGCAAGCAATATGAGCAAGCATTAATCTTAATTGAAAAAGAGCGTACCATTATTGATCATTATTTTGCCGATGATTCATTGAAAAAAGCAGTCAATGATTATGAGCAAGGATATTTACGATTAAAATTGGGCGATGCGATTACTGCAAAAAAATGGATGGAAAATAGCTTGCAAGAGGCGTTATTAACAGATGATGAGGTTGCAAAAGCATGTAGTTATCGCGGCTTAGGTGAGATTACCTTATCACTAAAAGATAAGCAACAAGCAAAAAAATATTTCCAAAAAGCTTATGAGCATTTTGCCAAAGTAGATGAAAAGCAAGGCATGAAAGAAGTTCAAAATTTTTTAGCTCAACTTTCCACAATCATTCCCAAGACGGATAAATAATTTGTGATAAGATGGTAGAATAAATTTGAAGAGAAGAAGAGGAGGATGCCGGAAATGAAAGCGTTTAAAGTTATTCTGCATTGGGTTTCTTTGATTTTAATTGGTTTAGTTGGTGGAATGGACGGCGATCTTAAAGAATTTCAATAAGATAAAGGAGAGTGAGTAGCATGGCTAGTATCCTATGGTTAAAATTTTTGTTTATGATTCCTAGCTTTTTAATGTATTTAGTCGCGTTTGTAAGCTATAAAGTACGAGAACAATTAAGAATCCCCTTAATTGTCAAAATTTTGTTAGTCTTACTAGTCATTCTAGCCACACTTTGGCTTATATATGTCGCCCACTTCGGCGTAAACAGCTAAAAGGTCGTGAAGCAGCTTGCTTAGACATGAAGAAATTCGTGTGTTTACCTACCGATGAGAAAATTGCTGATTCATAAGTTCTAAAAATGATTGACTTCTTACTTCCTAAGTGAGAAGTCTTTTTCTTTGACAAAATTTCGATTTACATGTAAAGTGATAATCAAGAGGTGAGGAATATGAAGAAATTACCCTTAGCCGTTTTGGTTTGGCTGCGTATGGCTCGACTGACCGCACGCATGAATCAACAATCTAATGAATTTTTACAACAAGACGGGTTAACTGCAGCTCAATTTGAAGTCTTAGTGTTAATCGAACGCTATCAACCCATCAGTCAACAACAACTAGCCAATCAATTAACCGTCACGCAAGGTGGGATTTCGCGATTATTACAGCGGATGCAACAAGCAGGACTCATTGAAAAAAAGGCTTGCGGAAAGGAAAAACATATTTTCTTATCTGCTTTAGGGCAAGAAAAATTAAGTCAAGTTTATGATAAACAAATAACCAATCAAGCTAAGATGTTTGATTCATTATCTAAAGACGAATTACAAACACTCTTTCAATTATTAACAAAATTAAGTCAAGAAAAGATGGATAGGAGCGATGAATGATGAAAAATACCGGCATTCACCATGTATCAGTTTTAGTAAGAAGTGC
>JAEWFE010000216.1 GCA_023389005.1 Bacillota bacterium | reverse complement strand
GCATAGAAGATTTTAAAGATGTAATGGATTATGTTTTGCTGATGCATGCGATGGCTTATATTGAAGAGCAAGAAATGAATACCTATTTTTTACTTAATGAGTTGATTGAATCCATAGAAAGAGATTTGCCAGAAGATTATCATTTACAATGGACTAATTATCTTCATAGAAAAAGTTTGGTTCGCGTGCTAAAAAAATTAATTGATTTAGCGATATTAGAAGTGATTCAAGGCGAAATAGAATTATTTGAACAAAACGAAGACCGTAACATTTTGTATACAATTACTACTCAGAGTCGCTATTTACTTGGAAAAACACCAGATGCATTTGTTAAGTATGAGGGCTTTGATGATTTTTGGCAAGAGATTCAAAATAATCAGTTAGAAGATTCAAATCAGGCACTATTTACTCAGCTAATGTGCGAACCTGTTTTGTATCGTAATGCAGAAAATGAGCAAGACTTTATTCGATTACGTAATTATCAATCGGTATTTTCTCGTTTTGTAGAAGAAAAGACGGATTATCAATTCGAATTAACGAAAGATGTAGCAATGTTTACTTTGGATAAAAGAGATAGCAGTCGAGATATTTTTCCAAGTCGTAAAGTGCTAGATGAAATTTTAGTCCAACTACAAACGGTGTTATTTGATCAAGAACAGCAAGTGGATACTTATGGGGTAGGTTTATTTACAATGAGTCAATGGCAACTTGCAGCAGAAAAGTTAAAACACGATTATCAAACATTTTGGTCTAAGGAATATAAGGAATTAAAGATTTCAGAGTTAGCAAATCGCTTGTTAGAAAGAGCACAGGAGTTTCAAATGGTCAAAGTGGTAGATGGTGTCATTTATTTACAGCCGGTTTTAACTAGAATGATTGCAAAAATGGAGGATAAAAGAGATGAAAAATAAATGGCAGATTAATCGTGTCGGATTACAAAATTTTTGGTATTACCAAGATCAAGTTTTTGAGTTCGCTCAAGGAAAGCTTTTATTGAGAGGTTCAAATGGTTCTGGAAAATCAGTGACTACTCAAAGTTTGTTGCCACCATTATTAGACGGAATAACCAGAGCAAACCGCTTAGATTCATTTGGCAGTACCTCTAGAAAAATTGAAGACTATCTATTAGGGGAAGAAGAAGTTTCAGGAAAAGACGAAGCTACTGGATATTTGTTTATTGAATACAAAAAAACAAATAGCGAAGAATATTTTACTAGTGGCATGGGCCTCAATTTTAAACGTGGAGAGCAATTGCGAAAATGGTTCTTCGCCATAGATGATCATAGCCGCATAGGTATGGATTTCAATTTATATCAATCTTCAGTTGATGGACGGATCTACTTATCACGACTGAAACTAAAGAATTTAATCGTGGATGGTAAACACGGTAAATTGTTTGATGATGCGAAAAGTTATCAACGTTATATCAATGATCGTATTTTTGGATTTCAGTCGATGGAACAATATAATGATTTAATACAATTGCTTATTCGTTTAAGAGCACCAAAGCTTTCTCGAGATTTTAAACCTTCTGTCATTTATGAAATTTTACAGTCATCCTTACCAGTTTTAGATAGTGATACCTTATTACCGTTAACACAAACGATACAAAACATCGATGATAATCACGATCAATTGGATACTTTGATGGATGAAACAAAGCAATTATCGCGTTTTTTACGTTATTATCAGCAATATCAAGAAGAATTAACTGCGCAAATTGCTCAAAATTGGTTAGAAAAAGATGAAATTGTACAAAATTTGTCTGTTAAATTAACATACTTAAAACAAAGTATAGATAGTCTAAACAAAGAAGTCATCCAAAAAGAAAAGCAGCTTCAAGAATTAAAAGCAAGACAACCCGTTCTTGAAAATACAGTTAGCGAGTTAAAAAATCACGAAGGTTTTCAATTGCTACAACGTGGCAAAGAGTTACAAGAAGATTTAAATAAGGTGCTTAAAAGATTACAAGAAATAGAAAAGCAATTGCATCAAAAACTTGAAAAGAAGCAAGATACTGAGAGAAAAACTGATGAATTGCAGACAACAATTTATCAAACAGAAAAAGAGCTAAATGATTATCTAGAAAGTGCTAGTCAGTATGTTGAAGAACTGTCATTTGAGTATATACATCAAAATATTCGTACTAAACTATCTGAAAAATTAACTCGTGACGATGAGCAATACTTAAAAACAGAAATTGCTAAAAAAGAACAATTCATTCAAGAAATTATTCAACAAATGAGAAATTTAAGTAAGTTGGTGATTGAAGAAAAAGAAAAGAGCAGCGAATTAGCAGAATTACAACAAATATTGGATGAATTAAAACGTGATCAAGGTCAATGGCAGCAAGGGTTTATTGATGAAGTACAGAAATGGAAAGAACAAATCAATGCGTGGCGTGCTAAAAGTCCAGTTCTAATTGAAGATGAAGTGATTCAACAAGTGTATTATCAATTAGACCAAATTCAAGTTACAGATGAATTTGTTGCTGAATTATTTCTTTTGCCGCTAAAAAATGTATTTGAACAAGCTAATGAACAACTACTGCATCGGATTCAAACAACCAATGTGTGCATCGAGCAAAATACTAGTCATTTACAAGCATTAGAAGCGGAGATAAAGGCTTGGGAAAATGAACGTGATCCGATTCCTACCCGTTCAACAATTCGCCAAGAGAACAGAAATCGTCTAAATGAAAAACAAAAGCAATATGCCTTCTTTGAATTAATCGATTTTAAAGCAGATATTACTGATGAGCAAAAGAATATCTTAGAGGGTGCTTTATATAGTTCAGGGCTATTGGATGCATTGGTTGCAAAAGAAAAATTAGATTTAGCAGATGATATTCAAATTGTGGCAAATCCGCAGTTACTGTGTTCGACATTAGCGGATTATTGTGAAGTTGCCACAGATACACCTAGAGAATTAGTTGAACTTGTAGCAGAATTTTTACAAACTATTTTAGTTGACGAGGGTAAAGAGGGCTGTCCGGCGATATATTTAGATGGTCATTTTGAGTTAGCAGGTATTTATGGGAAGATGGGTCCTAATTATCAAGCGAGTTTTATTGGAAAATTGAGTCGTGAAAGGTATCGACAACAAAAAATTGCAGAATTAACAGAAGAGGTGAATCAATTAGCAACAGAAATAGCGCTTCTTCAACAGCAATTAGAGACATATCGTCTTGAGCAATCACGCCAAAAAGAGTATATTTCTCTAATTCCAGATACAGAACAAATTAGAGAAACAATGAGACAATATCGTTCGGTTAGTGAAAAAATCAATATACGTACAGAAGAAATTCAACGGAAAAATCAGGGTTACCTTGCCTTAAAACAGAAAATTGCTGATGTCAAGCGAGAAATCATGTTACAGACGCAAAAAGAAAGAATTACGCCAAAGTTAGAGAGTTATGAAGAAGCCTTGACGTTTTTGAAAAATTATCAAGCAGATATGCAAGAATGCTTTAGATTATATGCCCAACTTTGTGTCCAGAAGAAGCATGAAGAGGAGCTATCTCAGCAATTATTGGATATTCATCAAGATATTTCGATTATTGAACAAAATAATCAACAGTATCTACAAGAAGAAAATACCTTGCAGCAACAACTAACTGAAAATTTAGCTCAACAAAAGTTACAAAACTTATCAGAAATCAAGCAACGGATTAGCGAAAAAGAAAAGGAATTAGCTGAGGTAAAAGAAAAAATTGAAGAAACACAAAATCAAAAAGAGAAGCAAAATACGCAATTGGCTATAGAAAAATCTCAGTATTTACAACAAAAAGAAAATTATGAGCACTTAGAACCAGTGAGCATTCTATGGAAAAAGCTAATTCAAACACATTTGCAAATTGAAGATATAGAAAGATTGCAACTGGAAGCTAAAAAAATAGCCCGTCCCAAAGATTTTGATATTCTATCCAAGAATGAAAGAAAATTAGAAGATGAATTTAGATACTTAGCTGACAATGTGCGCGAATATCAGCCAAAAATGAGTCGTGAAGTGGATGTTTCTACTGATTTAATACAAGAAAATGATTCAATACAGACTTTTAAAAACTATTCTCAGAGATTAGTTGCAACTTTTAGATTGGACCAACAAAGTCTAGGACCAAACGAACTTTTATCATTTTTGGAAAATCAGATAGCCATTGTTAAAAATACTTTAAAAGAGGATGATGAAAAGCTATTTAAACAAATTATATTTGACTCTGTTGGAAAAGTCCTCCGCGCATTAATTGAGCGTGCATTTATTTGGGTAGAAGAGATTGATCAATTGCTAAAGAGCCGTAAAAATTCTCAAGGACTCAAGCTCTCTTTACGTTTGAAAAATATAGGTGCTCAAAATGAACACGAATTAGGGACTAAAGATTTGATTGCTTTATTAAGAAAGGATCCGATTACGTTAAATGAATCAGATAGTAGACGCTTAGTCGAACACTTTCAATCAAAAATTCAAGATGCTAAAGAATTGATTTCAGATGAGAGTGTAGATGGAAATTTATCGAGTGCTATTGCCGAAGTGTTGGATTATCGAAAATGGTTTACTTTTGAATTGCAATTTAGACGTGCAAATGAAAATTATCCTTGGCGTCCATTATCTGACAATCAATTTAATATTTTTAGTGGTGGTGAAAAGGCAATTTCCATGTATTTGCCCCTATTTGCTGCGGTTTATGCTCGTTACGAAGAGGCCGGTGATTACGCTCCGTATATTATTACATTGGATGAAGCATTTGCCGGTGTGGATGAGTTAAATATTGAAGACTTATTTGCTACTTGCGAGGAGTTAGGTTTTAACTATATTTTCAATTCCCAGGCTTTATATGGAGAATATGCAAGTGTGACTGCTTTGGCGACTTATGAATTAATCCGTCCGCAAAATGCACCAGTCGTCTCAACTATTAAATATTTATGGAATGGGCATCAAAAGCAGGTGAGCGATATTGAATAACGGACAATCCAAAAAATATTTTGATGAGCCAATTTTTGAATGGATTGCGCAAAAATTACGAAAAAATTACTATCATAAAAAGGCATTTGGTTCGCGAGTTAAACTACCGAATGATGTGGATTTATTACCGCTATATCGTTTTTTAGGACTAGGCAGTATTCAAAGTCGTAGTTATCAGCAGCTTTCTATTAAGCAATTTGAAGCTGCATTACAACAAAGTAAATTCGCACTTTCCTTATCTGAATTTGTGTATCTTTTTGATGAAACTTTGCTATTGGATAAGGAAACAGAGAAACAACAATACGAAGAAAAATTTCAGGAATTCTTACAAAAACTAAAACCATTTTCGTTGGATTTTGAACATCTTTTAAGTAAAAAACAGTTACAAGAATGGTTTGAAAGAGAAAATTTATCAGTATTTCAACAAGTGGATATTGCTTTTAGTCAATTACCACAAAATTTTACGAGACTGTCTTTTTTTGCTTATCAAATTACTGGCAATCCACATGCTTTTGATAAATCACAATCAGCGGGAGAGTTATTCTTACAAATTTTAAGCGCTAAATACTTAGAAAATATTCGCCAAGATTCTGATTTTTTAGCCCAAGCAGAGATTGAACAATTACTTTATCAACAAGTGTATTTGTTGAAAGATGATATTTTAAACTTTGTTGCGCTACATCGTATTTCAGGATATGTTAATCATCAAGAAGTGCCTGTCTGGTGGTCAATTGCGAACTCAGATATGTCTTGGAATGCATCAGTTAAAGAATTGTTGAAAGTGGATGAATTAAGACCAGTAAATTATCCTTTTGTGATTCTAGTTGAGAATTCAGGCGTGTATTCTCTATTACTTGAGAGTTTCCCAGATTTACCGCTTTTATGTACTAGCGGACAGATGAAATTTGCCGTTTGGATTGCATTGCGGAAATTAACGCAACAGCAAAAGGTTCAGTTGTATTATGCAGGAGATATGGATCCAGAAGGTTTGCTAATGGCAGATAAGTTGTCGAAAGCATTTTGTAAACAAGTCTCCTTTTTAGCGATGGATAAGGAAGCTTTTGAAGAGGGAAAAGAGAACAAGATATACGAAACAAATCGTCTAAAAAAGATGAATCAAATTAAAAATGAAGGATTAAAGCACCTGATTCCATTGATTCAGCAAAATCAGGTTTGTTATCAAGAAGGATGCATCGATTATTTGATTCAGCAAATTGAACAAATACTATCTTAATTGAAACAAAAGAACCATCCTCTCCTTTTTGGGAGAGTGATGGTTCTTTTTAGTCATTATGGGCTCGTAA
>JAEWFE010000188.1 GCA_023389005.1 Bacillota bacterium | reverse complement strand
GGAGGTGTAAAAAATGGCAAAAGAAATTACTGATGCTACTTTTTCACAAGAAATCAGCGAAGGTTTAGTCTTAGTTGACTTTTGGGCTCCATGGTGTGGACCATGTCGTATGCAAGCACCAATTTTGGACCAATTGTCACAAAAATACGATGAAACTGAGCTAAAAATTACCAAATTAAATGTCGATGATAACCCTCGAACAGCTGCTAGCTTTGGTGTAATGAGTATTCCAACGCTATTATTCTTCAAAGATGGCGAATTAGTTGAAAAGCGTGTAGGCGTGCAACCTAAACCAGTTTTAGAGGAAATCGTTGAAAAATTATCTTAATAGATGGGGGTCGACTACTTGATAGCCGGCCCTTTTTTGGTGAAGACATGAAAGAACATATCAAACAAAAATTAGAATTATTACCTGACCAGCCTGGTTGCTATCTCATGAAAGATGCACAAGGTCAAATAATCTATGTAGGAAAGGCTAAAATATTAAAGAATCGCGTTCGGAGCTACTTTACTGGTAGTCATAATACTAAAACCGAATTATTAGTTTCAGAAATTGCCGATTTTGAATATATTGTGACTGAATCGAATATTGAGGCTTTACTACTAGAAATTAATCTTATCAAGAAGAACCAACCAAAATACAATATCTTATTAAAGGATGATAAAACCTATCCTTTTATTAAAATAACTAATGAAAAATATCCACGACTATTAATTACGCGTAAAGTATTAAAAGACAAGGCTTATTATTTTGGTCCTTATCCAAATGTTGGGGCTGCCAATGAGACGAAAAAGTTATTGGATCGACTTTTTCCGTTGCGTAAGTGTCAGGTTTTACCTAAAGAGGTCTGCCTATACTATCATATGCATCAATGTTTAGCACCTTGTGTATTTCAAATCGATCCTGAAGCGTATGAAAAAATGGTGCAAGCAATTCGACGCTTTCTAGGGGGAGACTATCAAGAAATCCGCCAAGAAATCGTGGAAAAAATGACGCAAGCAGCCGAAGATTTGCAGTTTGAAAAAGCCGCTGAATATCGTGATCAAGTGAAGGCAATTGATACGATTATGACACGACAAAAGATGACGCAAACCGACTTTGTGAATCGTGATGTTTTTGGTTATTATGTCGAACGTGGTTGGCTTTGCGTACAGGTCTTTTTTGTGCGCCAAGGTAAATTAATACAACGTGATGTCACAAGTTTTCCCATCTATGACGAGCCGGAAGAAAGTTTTTTAACCTTTATTGGACAGTTTTATCAAAAGGCTGAGCATATCGTCCCAAATGAAATATTGATCCCTGAAGAAATTGATTATGAAAGTGTTGCATCTTTGGTTGATTGTAAAGTAACCCAACCAAAACGTGGGGATAAAAGAAAATTAGTCTTTTTAGCCAATAAAAATGCGCAGGTTGCTCTACAGGAGAAATTTGCTTTAATTGATAAAAAGCAAGAAAAAACCATTGGCGCGATACAAGTATTAGGTGAAAAAATGGGAATTGTTGCACCAACTAGAATTGAAGCTTTCGATAACTCCAATATTTCTGGGACCAATCCAGTTTCGGCGATGGTTGTCTTTATTGATGGGAAGCCTGCTAAAAAGGAATACCGAAAATACAAAATAAAAACCGTTACTGGCCCAGATGATTATGCGTCAATGCGTGAGGTTATTTATCGGAGGTATTCTAGGGTGTTAAAAGAAGGACTGCCTTTACCTGATTTGATTATTATTGATGGTGGGAAAGGACAAGTGGATGCGGCCAAAGATGTACTAGAAAATCAGCTCGGTTTGGATTTACCGATAGCCGGATTAGCTAAAAATGATAAGCATAAAACTAGTGAAATGTTATTTGGACCTAAACTTGAAGTCGTACCGTTAGAGCATAATTCACAAGCGTTCTTTTTATTGCAGCGGATACAAGATGAAGTCCATCGATTTGCGATAACCTTCCATCGTCAATTGCGCAGTAAAAATAGTTTTACTTCACAATTGGATGTGATTGAAGGCTTAGGACCTAAACGTAAGCAACAGTTATTAAAGAACTTTAAATCTTTGAAAAATTTAAAAGAGGCGAGTTTAGCCGACATTCAAGCAGCAGGCATACCTCAGAATGTAGCTGAAAATATTATTGCCTTTTTCAAAAAAAGTGAGTCGCGATAAACGACTCACTTTTTGATTTCTGTTATGATTTATCCACGAATGACTTCGATTTTGTAGCCATCTGGATCAATGATGAAGTAGTATGAAGGCTCAGTTCCAGGTAAACCTTTTAATGGAGTGACTTCAAACCCTTTTTCTTTATGCGTTTTATGTAATCCTTCTAAATCATCAGAACTAATCGCGATATGACCATATCCATCACCTAAGTTATAAGCACCATGATCATAATTATAGGTTAATTCTAATTCATAGTCATCACCTGGTAAAGTTAAATAGACAAGGGTGAATTTATGTTCAGGAAAATCACGACGACGACTTTCCTCAAATCCAAATGCTTCTTGGTAAAATTTAACTGAAGTTTCTAAATCTTTGACGCGCACGCAAGTATGTGCCATTTTCATAAAGAATCATCCTTTCAAATTTAATTAAGATTTTGTTGTTTTTCGTAAAATCTTCATGTATATAATAGCATATAAAAAACAGATATGACAACAATAATGATTTACAAATATTGTTATGTAACTTGCACATATTCGCGATATCAAGTACAATCAAAGCAATTATAATGAGATTAGAAATTAAGGAGAATGAATAAAATGAAAGAAGCGGTTTTTGGGGTAAAATTAGCAAATAAAAAGTATCAAGACCGATTTGGAGCCTATGGGATTGTGGTCAATGAAAAGCAAGAGATGGTCATCATTCAAGCGCCAAATGGGGCCTATTTCTTACCAGGAGGTGGGATTGAAAAAGGTGAAAATCATCAAGAAGCTATTAAAAGAGAAATGATTGAAGAGTTAGGTTTCGAAGTAAAAGTCGGGGAATATCTTGGGGAGGCTACGGAATATTTTTACTCCAGTCATCGCGATATTTATTTCAGACATCCGGCATACTTTTATGTGATTGATGCTTATCGTTCTATTGGTGCGCCATTAGAAGATAATAATCAAATTGAATGGGTAACAGCTGATGATGCGATGCTTTTATTAAAACGCGGGAGTCATCGTTGGGCCGTACAAAAATGGATGAAGGCGAATCAAAAATAAAAAATATAGGAGTGGACCGGAAAGTTGGTTCACTCCTATTTGCTTAATTTAAGACATATTTTTCAATAGCTTTAGCAACGCCATGTTCGTTATTGCTTGCGGTAATGACATTTGCGATATTCTTTACATTTTCGGTCGCATTACCCATGGCCACTCCAATTCCAGCAAATTCAATCATTGGTAAGTCATTTTCATTATCCCCAATGGCCATCACTTCTTCTTGCTTAATACCTAAATGCTGTGCTAAATGTTTTAAAGCAGCTCCTTTATCTGCTTGTTTATTCAAAATTTCAAAAAAGTAAGGAGAGCTTTTAACCATTGTATAGCGTTCGAAATATTCTTTTGGTATTTGCGCGATTCCTTGATCTAACACTTCTGCATCATCAATCATCATCATTTTGACAATTTTAATATCTTCGGTCATTTCTTCTGGCGTACGGTAGCAAAGATCCATATTGACTAAATAAGATTCACGTACGGTATGACTACTAATGTTACGGTTAGCGGTATACATGGTGTCTAACCCTGTAGCGTGGAAGTGAACGCCCACTTTTCTTGCCAAATATTCCATTTCTAAATAATCATCCAAAGTTAGCCCAAATTCAACGACGATTTCTTTGGTTAGCGTATTTTGTACAAGTGAACCATTATAACAAATCACATAATCTTCGCCAGTGAATAATTCTAATTCATTTAAATAATCAGTGACCCCAGGTAAAGGACGTCCAGTACAAAGCACGACTTTTGCCCCTTGTTTTCTAGCTTTTTGTAAGGCCTCGTGTACTTCTGGTGTGATTTGGTGTTTGTCATTAATTAAAGTGCCATCGATATCAATTGCGATTAATTTAATTGCCATTGTATTCTCCAATCTATTAGTTATTCAACCAGTTTATTATTATGGATATGTTGATTAAACTGATTGTAGGTTTCATAAAATAAATCATAATTGTCTTGCATCGTTTGGTCAACCATTTCTTTAGGGAAATAGAAGCGATCATCTCCTTGACCTTGACCAGAAAGTGCCCGTACCAGTGAGCTGACTTGACTCAATTCGACAAGTGTTCCATCTGGCTGCTGTAATTCGATTTGCGTTCGTACTTTAGAACTATCAGGGCGATATAAATCATAAGGTAAGTCAAAACTCGAATGGATGGCAGTGTAATATTTGGCATAATAGCCGACATGTTCCACATAAGTTTTCATTTGTTCGATTAATTTTTCTTGTTTTTGAGCCTGAACTTGAATAGATTTAAAAGGTTTGCGATTTAAGAAACGTTTGGCTAAATCACTTAAAATTGGATCTTTATCATTGCTCCAATAATGGAAATATGTGGTCAAAACGCCATCATCTAATTGTAAATAATCATCTAAGGTAAATTGTGCGTTTAAAAAAGGCAATAATAAACAGTTTTCACGACCAAAATAATGAGGATTACTTTGATAGAGTTGACTAGCACGATTTAATAGATGTTCTAAGACAACTTCCATCCCACGTGAAACTGGGTGAAAATAAATTTGCATATACATTTGATAACGACTAATAATATAGTCTTCAATCGCATGCATGCCGCTAATTGAAAAAGTAATCCCTTCTTTACATGGACGAATGTCTCTCAAAATCCGCGTTAAATCAAAAGTGCCATACTCGGTTCCTGTATAGTAAGCATCGCGCAATAAATAATCCATCCGATCAGCATCAATTTGGCTAGAAATCATCTGTACCACTTGTGGATTGGGATAAATTTTTTGGATGACGCTGGCTACTTTTTCAGGAAAATCAGGATCTACTCGCTTTAAGATTTGATAGATTTCTGTTTGTCGGTTGGTAATGATTTCAACGGTAATTTCTTCGTGATTGGTATGGAAAATATGTTCAAATGTATGTGAATAAGGTCCGTGGCCGACATCATGCAGTAGAGCGGCGCATAAAGTAACGAGCCTTTCTTCTGGATTCCAACCGTTTGGACCAATTTTTTCTACCGTGTAATGATTCTCAAAAATATCACAAATTTTTCGAGCAATTTCATAGACACCTAAAGAATGGGAGAAACGACTATGTTCGGCACCGTGAAAGGTAAAAGAAGAGGTCCCTAATTGCTTGATGCGGCGTAATCGTTGAAATTCTTTGGCATTGATTAAGTCCCAGATGACTTGCGATTGTACATGCACATAAGTATGAATAGGGTCGCGGAAGACTTTTTCTTTTGGTAAGATTTGATCTTGATAAGCTATCGTCATGAAAGTTCCTCCTGTAAATTTTGATTTCTGGCTTGCATGGATTGAAAACGCTGATTTAATTCTTCAGTCAATCCAAAATTTGCAATAAACTCTCCATCATGCATTTCTTGTTGGATATGCAGTATTTCTTTTAGGTGGTTGATGACTTCTTGGTTTGTGTAAGGTATTTGATTGAGTGCTTCAAGAGTGGTCATAGAAGCAGGTCGAACATGTGGAAATCCTTTTTCAGGAACCTTAGCTATGCCAGCAATTTCATAAAAGTTTTGAATCAGTTGACCACGTTTGAGCTGATTGCCATTTAATCCTAGATACATCATAACAGCGATTCCCTGATTGACACGTCTTTGGGCAATTCCAGCAATCTTTTGACCATTGATACTTAAATCATATTTTCCTGGACAATAGGAATCAACTATTTCTTTGGCTTCGACTTTTACGTTGGGATAAGCTTTTTGGGTTAAGTCAAACATCACATCGTAAGCAGCATCAATCGAGTCTATCCCATCTTTTGGAAAAGCTAATGTCACATTTAAAATGCCCGGATCACTAAGTACTGCTAATCCGCCAGCATTTCGGATGACAGTAAGATAACCTTGTTGATTCAGATATTTTGCGCCCTTAAGAAACTGTGGTAGTTGTTGGTCGCGCATACCCAAAATCACAAGTGGGTCGGTTTGCCAAGTATGAAGATAAGCTTGTTTGGTTTCGCCGCTAATCTTAGCTACTAAATCGGTAAATGCAAAAGGGAGTAATAAAGTTTCTTCTGTATAATGATTATGACTTAATTGGATATAATCCACAGTAACACTTCCTTAGTTTAGATTTCATACCATATATTATACTCGATTATTAGAAAAATTTCTTGACTTGTGGTAAAAATGTATGTAGAGAATAATGAAAGGAAAGAAAATTGTGAAGCTAGCGAAAAATGGAATTCCTATTAGTGTAAAATTAAGTACCAAAATCTCGCAAGAAAATCATCATCAACGTTTTTTTCATGAAAGTATTGGTCAAGCGGTTCAAGTAGGTGAAAATTGGTATATCCGGTATGAAGAGGAAGGAGATACTAGTCATCCAACTACGGTTATGATTAAGTTAACGGGAGATGGTTCCGTACATCTGACAAGAAATGGAATTCAAAAAACAAAACTGATTTTTCATCCAAAACAAATTACCCAAAGTCATTATCAAACGCCTTATGGTATGATGACTTTAGTGAATCAAACCCATCAATTAACAGTCAATTTTGCAGAAGAACCACTGCAAGGGCAAGTTGAAATTTACTATGAACTTTTTTCAGGGGAAGAATCTATTGGTAAATATCAGATTCATCTAGAGTTTAAGGGATTAAATTAGATTTTTTTAAAATTTTTTCAAGATTAAATTGCATTTTTGCTAAAGTTTTTGTATGATTAATCGTAGACTTTGAAAGGACGTGTCTTGAGTGGAATTAAGCGTATTTGAAGGAATGAACAAAAATGAGCTTTCAATGATTGAAGT
>JAEWFE010000166.1 GCA_023389005.1 Bacillota bacterium | reverse complement strand
ATGGTCGTGGCCCAATTGGTGGTATTCGTTACTCAGGTACTTCTTCTATTTCTGCAAATGTTGGTCAAGGAAAAGGCACGATGGCTACTCCAGATGGTCGAAAAGCATGGAGCCCATTAGCTGAAGGCTGCTCACCATCACATAATATGGATCAGCACGGCCCCACCGCAGTCTTAAAATCAGTGGCTAAACTGCCAACGGAAGATATCTTAGGTGGTGTGCTATTAAATCAAAAAGTGAATCCGCAAACCTTAGCCAAGGAAGAAGAAAAACAAAAATTGATTATGTTATTACGTACTTTCTTTAATACCTTGAAAGGCTACCATATCCAATATAATGTAGTCTCAAGAGAAACTTTATTAGATGCGCAAAAACATCCTGAAAAACATCGTGATTTAATTGTGCGCGTTGCGGGTTATTCAGCTTTCTTCAATGCCTTATCTAAAGCCACTCAAGATGATATTATTGCACGTACGGAACATGTCATTTAAAATTTGTAACTGAAGGTGAAAAAGATGGAACTATTATTAGATACTGCCAATTTAGAACAAATTCAAAAATATGTAGATACTTTACCAATTGATGGGGTAACCAGTAATCCGTCCATCATCAAAAAAGAAGGAAAAATAGATTTTTTTGAACACTTACGCCAAATTCGGCAAATCATTGGCCAAAATCGTACCTTACATGTCCAAGTGGTTGCGACTAACTATGAAGGGATGTTGGCTGATGCAAAAAGAATCTTAAAAGAAGTAGATGATCAAGTCTATATTAAAGTACCGAGTAATGAAGTCGGCTTTAAAGTAATGAAGGAGTTGAAACGTCAAGGTATTCATATCACTGCCACGGCCATTTATACGGAATTTCAAGGGTTATTAGCCATTCATGCTAGGGCGGATTATCTGGCGCCATATTATAATCGGATGGAAAATTTAAACATTGAGGCTAGTCAAGTGATTCAAAATCTTGCAGCTGAGATAAAGCGGGTCCATTCCGACAGTAAAATCTTAGCAGCCAGTTTTAAAAATGTCAGTCAAGTGTTACAGGCTATCAATCAAGGGGCTCAAGCTGTTACGATTGGTCCAGATGTTGTTGATCAAGCCTTTAGTATGCCATCTATCCAAAAAGCTATTGATGATTTCTCGCAAGATTGGCAAAGCATCTATCAAGATAGCTGCATTCATGACTTATCATAATTGAAAATCTAAAGAATTAATGGACATGCACCTTGTTTGCACCAAGCAAGGCGCATGTTTATTTTTTGTTTTATGTGAAAAATTTCTTATTTATCAGTCAAATGATTGAAATTGTGTTATACTATAGTTGATAGAAAGCGCTATCAATAAGTAGTAAGAAGGTGAGTGTATGTATGGATTAGGCGATATTCTATTTTTAACGCTCTTTGCGATGCTCGTGGTTTTTGTTGTCTTGCTAGGCATCTGGGGGCTAATGGTCGTGATGAGTAAAATCTTAAATCAAGGTGGAAAGTAGGGTGAGCATATGTCAGCAATTGTTCAACAAATGATTGAAACTTCAGGAATAGCCAATTTAACGCTGCAAAATGGAATCATGATTTTATTAGCTTGTTTCTTCTTATATTTGGGAATTAAAAAGAAATATGAGCCGTATTTAATGATTCCGATTGCCTTTGGGATGTTGTTAGTGAATTTACCTTTAGCCAATCTTATGGCCGGTGCATCCAATGGTCAACCAGGTGGCTTATTACATTATTTATATTTGGGTACAGAATTAGGGATTTATCCGCCATTAATCTTTTTATGTTTAGGAGCAGCGACAGATTTTGAACCCTTACTTGCCAATCCCTATACGATTCTTTTGGGGGGAGCAGCTCAGTTTGGAATTTTTGCGGCCTTTTTCCTAGCCCTTCTTTTCCATATGTCCCCACAAGAAGCAGCTTCCATTGGCATTATTGGTGGGGCAGATGGTCCGACAGCAATCTTTTTAACCAGTCGATTAGCACCAAATTTATTACCGGCCATCGCTTTAGCTGCTTATTCTTATATGGCGTTGGTGCCAATTATTCAACCACCGATTATTCGTGCACTGACTACAGAAAAAGAACGTCAATGTCCAATGAAAGTCACCCGTAAAGTGAGTCAAAAAGAAAAAATTATCTTTCCAATCGCTGTGACTATTTTTGTCAGCCTATTAGTTCCTAGTGCCACGACATTAATTGGGTGTTTAATGTTGGGAAATTTAATTCGTGAAGTTAAACTAATACCAAAATTATCTGAAGTCTTACAAAATGTCTTTATGTATATTATTACCGTTATTTTAGGTTTAACAGTGGGTGCCAAGGCAGAAGGAAATTTATTCTTATCTAAAACTACCTTAATTATTATTATGCTTGGATTGATCGCTTTTGCAGTCGGCACCGCTTCAGGGGTATTGATGGGAAAACTAATGTATTATGTGACAAAAGGAAAAGTAAACCCAATGATTGGTGCAGCAGGGGTATCCGCCGTTCCAATGGCAGCGCGTATTGTTCATTTAGAAGGTCAAAAAGCCAATCCTCATAACTATTTATTGATGTATGCGATGGGACCAAATGTTGCCGGGGTTATTGGTTCAGCCGTAGCAGCCGGTGTTTTACTAGCATTCTTCCAATAATGAATGTTCAATAAGTGATGTGCCGCTGTGAAACAAATTTTTTAGTGAAACAAGGTGAAAAAATAAAACGCTTTTTGCGAAATAATCCGTATGAAATTGCGTCAAATAAGCATTCTTTTATGTTCGTTTTTTTGAGGATAACTCATGTAAACAGTTTTACTTGTTGATATACAAATGTTTGTTCTGCTTTGAAAACGGATGAAATCAACACGTCAAGGAAAAATTTTTCGTTCAAAAAAAATTGTGAAACAAAAATTCCGATATTTTTTGAATGATGTGGATAACTCAAAAAGATTTTATTTTTCAGCTTCCTTATGTTAAAGTATCAGTATGGAAAATGAAAGGGGCAGCGTATATGTGGTCAAAAGAAGAAAAACGTGAAGCCTATGAGTTATTACTTCTTCAACAAAAGGGCTTATTAGAAATTGAAAATAATTGGATTGCAAATTTGAGTAATTCATCCGCTTTATTAAATGAAACATTAAAAGAAACGGTATTTGCCGGTTATTATCTTTTTGATGGACAAGAATTAATTTTAGGACCATTTCAAGGGAGAGTTTCTTGTACGAGAATTCAAATGGGCAAAGGTGTTTGCGGTGAATCTGCGCAAAAGGAAGAAACATTAATAGTCCCTAATGTCAAAGAACATGAGAATTATATTTCCTGCGATTCTGCAGCAATGTCTGAAATTGTCGTGCCAATGGTTAAAGACGGCAAGTTAATCGGAGTACTTGATATCGATAGTTCTAAAATTGGCATGTATGATGAAATCGATCAAGAATTTTTAGAACAATATGTAGCGATTCTTTTAGACAGTTTATAATGAAAGCTTCAAAGCGGCTTCTTTTCTAAATTTTAGAGAAGAGGCCGTTTATTTTATTAAGATTTGTTTAGAATGAAATAACATCTATTCACATACCATTTGGAAAGTTTTATACTGGTTCATAGTTAAGAAAAGATGGTATTAAATTATGAAAAATAAAAAAATTATCGGTGGTGTAACGCTGGCTATCATCCTAATCGGTCTGCTTATTTATTGTTATGCAGATGATATTTATATGGCTTTACATCCACCTAAAGAAGAGCATGTTTTTAAAACAAAACCAGATGCGATGATTCCTCAATTAGCACATCAACTAGGTTTAGCAAATACGAATCAAATGGATGGTTTAGCTAATCAAGCGGTGAAAGTCTATAATCATCAGTCACAATCTAAAAATGGCTATTTTGAAAGTTATATCGAAATACCCGTTAGTCAACAGAGTCGTTTTGTCTCAATGGTCTTTTATCAAAAAAATAGTAAAGACTATTACGAAATTCCAGCTAGGAAATTATCTGATACGACTTATTATATTCAAACAGAATTTTTTTCTCAGCGGCCAAAAACAAAATGGCGCCAAGGGGTTTTGCTTTCAGGAATGTTGATGGAGTATGAATATTTACCAATTCAAGATCATTTCAAAGCAAAAAATTATCATCAACCTAAGCAATTATTATACCCGAGCCTACAGTTAGCTTCTCCTCAACCAATGCATTTGATGAAAGAGAATCGATTGAAAAAATTAGTTCACAGCGAAAGAAAATCACAAAAACATGAATTCATGGTGCATCATTTAACAGATTTTTCTTTAGCTGATTTTGAACATCAAAAACAAAACAGCATTGAGAGTATGTATTTTGACTATACGAAGATTGATGATGGAAAGATTCAGATGGATTTCAACTTTACTTATCCATTATTAAAAAAAGTTTCTTATCAAATAGCGATGTTTAGTCAGGCAAATGGCTTGGATGATGTCAAAAATTATCCATTAAAACAAACAGGACCAAAGCATTTATCTTTATATTTTACGAACCATGATCATAATCGCTATGAGACGGGTTACTATACTGGCTATATTCAAAGAAATACGCCAACTCAGTCGCAAGTTAGTATCATTAGCAAGCAATTTTTCATTCCTAAATATATTTTAAAAACCATTAGTTACAAAATGAAGAAAATAGATGGGCCACGTGGTATTTATGCGCTACAATTAAACTTAAATAAGAATGAGCGTATTTTGCAAGCGCGTTTTGCAGTGTGGACGGCTAGAGGCAATCAAGATGACTTGCAGTGGTATACAGTCGATTCACCAAATCAACAAGGAATTTTTGAAGTGATGATTGATACGCGCAAAGTTCATTTTGATGGCAAGGAAATTGATAGTCTAGTAGATGTTGAGATAGACCAAACTGGAACACAAAGGATGGGCGAAATGAAAGATAAGGTATCGAAAAATCGAGTGGCTATGTATGTCAATCATCGGGGTAATCATCAATATGCACCGGAAAATTCATTGCCAGCTTTTAAGCAAACAAAATATGAAGCGATTGAGACAGATATTCATTTAACGGCCGATCAACAGTGGGTGATTATGCACGATGATTCTTTAGAGCGTACAAGTAACGGTAGAGGAAAATTGGGCTTATTTACTTACCAACAACTTCTTCAATTTCGTTTAATTGGTGTTGGTGAGCAGCACTATGTATCTGCGGAGTTAAAAATTCCGACACTGGCAGAATTTTTAGCAATCTGTCAAAGTAAGCAAAAAATTCCGGTCATTGAGATTAAGGATAAAGAAATAAATGAGGCTGCTTATCAAAATTTGGTGCAAATGGTGCGCGAAGCCGGTTTTGGGTTGACTGCTAGATTTATTTCGTTTTATTATGAGCCATTAAAAGTAATAAAACAATTGATGCCTGTATCTGCGGTGATGTATTTGGATAAAGATATCACGGTAGGTAATATCAAAAAAGCCAAACACTTAGGAACGCGAGCTGGTTTAAATATTAAATGGCAAAATCTAACTTATGAAAAGGTAGCCCAAGCCAAAGCTGCTGGCTTACAGGTTGGTGCCTGGACTGTCCCTGCAAGTCAATATTGGCAAATGGAACAAATGGGCGTGGATTATATCACAACAGATGATTAGTCATACAAAAAGAGCGTTTCTTCCAATAGTGTTGAGACGCTCTAATCTTGTATATAAAGAAAAAAAGCGTTGAGCAAAGGCAGTATGACACTCAGCAGTATAGAAATAAGGACCTCTCTTTAATAGAGTGTCCTTATTTTTAATTTTTATCTTTCTTCCAGAAAATCTGGGAAAATCAAATTACTATTATTGAGAAATGATTTAAATTGTTCTGGATCGTTTTGATATAAAGCACTTAAGATTATTCTAGCATCGTGCATGAATTCACTTGTATTGATTGGATTACGAGTCCTATCAAACCTATCTTCTCCATGAGAGTACTCATTATTTATACGTTGTATAAATGCAGCATTCTCATTTCCGAAATAACTATTGATTTTATCATCATTCTTTGTTTTATAATCAGGATATTTAAAATACAAAAGAGTTTCAATAAATTTTCTACCGTTGTTTGGAAAATTATAAAAAACAGAAAAATTATTTTCATTTTCTTCTTCCGTCGCTACTCTAGTTAATTCAAAAAGTTTTATCTAAATTTCACTTAAAAGTATTGATATTTCAACAAAAAGCAAAAAAGCATTTGAACCCCCTCGTTTTCTGGTAGAATGAAGTTGACTAAATAACACTCCCAGAAAGGATGATTCAAATGCCTACTTCATTAATACATCATTTAATCAAAACAATCAATACTAAAATGAAAATTATTCGTGAACAAGTTC
>JAEWFE010000163.1 GCA_023389005.1 Bacillota bacterium | reverse complement strand
CAAATATCATTATGCAAGGTCGAGTGGACTGGCAAGTAGGAAAATTTTATCCTAGCAATCTGAAAGAAATTGACCATGGTCATGACTTTTATGCTGCTCAAACAACTAAAAATGCAAATAATGAACGTGTGATGATTGCTTGGATGCATACTTGGGGACGTCCACTGATTACAGACCAATTGCAGCATGGTTGGTTTGGCTCCATGTCTTTGCCTAGAATCTTAACCGTGCAGGAAAACCAGATCATTCAAAAACTACCAGAAAGTCTGGACAATCAGTTCGTGAAGGTTGAATTAAATGAAGAGTTAAAACAACCTTCAAAAATCGAAATCGACATTAAAGATACGATTGAATTAAAATTAGGAACAAAAGAAGATTATATTTCTTTTGGATATGATGCCTTTAGAAAAGAAGTTTATATTGATAGAAAAAATCTGAAGTATCAGCTAATTGGCGAAGAACGCAATCCTGTTTTATATCGTGGTGTGCAAATTCAAGCGACTCATTTGACCGCTTATATCGATCAGCAGAGCATTGAAATCTTTGTCAATGATGGCCAAGAAGTGCTTACTTCTGTCTTTTATATCGAAGGACCAAAAAAGGTTTATTCGCAAATATAAAAAACTTGGATTATAATATATTTGTCATGAATGCGGTTGACAAAATCAGAAAATTTAGTATGATAAAAATATAGAACCGTTCCCACATGGTGAAAATTCAAATAAAGGAGCAATCGATATGGGACTATTTGGCAAATTATTCGGTAAAAAAGAAGAAAATCAGGAAGTTGTTGTAAGCGCTGTGAACTTAAATCCAGGTGAAGTGGCTGCTGTGGTATCAGGTGAAACTGTGGCATTAAGCACTGTAAATGACCCAGTATTTTCAAGTGAAATGATGGGGAAAGGGATTGCGATTAAGCCAAGTGCTAATGAAGTCTACGCACCAGTTAGCGGTGAATTAACAGTCTTTTATCCTTCTATGCACGCATATGGTATTAAAGGCGATGATGGCGTAGAAATTCTTATCCACATCGGTATTGATACAGTGAATTTAGAAGGTAAACACTTTACTTCTAAGAAAAAACAAGGAGATCGACTTGTTGCTGGTGAATTATTAGGTACTTTTGACCGTAATGCTATTAGCAAAGATGGTTACGATAATACAGTGATGCTAATTGTGACAAATACAGACAACTATGCAGAAGTTGCACCAGTTAAAACAGGCGAAGTCGCAGCAAAAGAAGTAATACTAAACGTAAAGTAATAATAAGGTCGTGAAGCGACTCGGTCAGCCACTAGCGGATAAGTTTGTCCAGAACGTCGGGAAAGTCCAAGAAGTAAAGACTTTCCCAGACGAGCTGGCTTATACGTCGAAGTGGCTAGTCGCTGAACGCCGTCAAAACAAGGTAGCAAAGCAGCTTGCCTTGTAATCAATAATTGGATTGGTTGGGAAATCCATTCATATTGGATTTTCCTAACCAATTTGTTTTGTTCGATAAATTTTGAACAAAGTATCATGAAAGGGTATACTTTCCTGATAAAGCGTTTTATAATAAGAATATCAATGTTCATGGGAGTGATTTTTGTGTATTACGGATCAATTGAAGCAGGTGGAACAAAATTTGTTTGCGCCATCGGTAATGAAGAATTAGAAATCTTAGAACGTGTGAGTTTTCCAACCACTACACCAGAAGAAACAATGAGTGCGGTGATTGACTACTTTAAAAAATATCAAGATGAATTAGCAAGTATCGGTGTTGGTTCATTTGGCCCAATCGATATTCATCCTGATTCACCAACTTATGGTTATATCACTTCAACCCCTAAATTAGCTTGGCAAAACTATGACTTTGTCGGTGCGTTAAAGGCTGTTTTCGATGTGCCAATCGCATGGACGACTGACGTGAATGCAGCGGCTTATGGCGAATATTATTATGGTCATGGTCAAGGTAAACATAGCGTGGTTTACTACACAATCGGTACTGGTGTAGGTGGTGGTGCCATTCAAGATGGACGCTTTGTAGAAGGATTCAGCCATCCAGAAATGGGTCATATGCTAGTGGTTCCTCATAAAGATGATGATTTTAAAGGTGCTTGTCCATTCCACGGTAACTGTCTAGAAGGAATGGCAGCTGGACCTGCAGTGGAAAAACGTCTAGGAATCAAAGGACAAGACGTACCAGCGGATCATCCTTACTGGGAACAAGAAGCATACTATATTGCGCAATGTGCGTATAATACGACTTTGATGCTCTCTCCTGATGTGATAATCTTCGGTGGTGGTGTGATGAAACAAGAACACATGATGGAACGTGTGCATCGTCAATTCAAAGAGTTATTGAAAGATTATGTGAAAACGCCGGAATTATCAGAGTACATCGTAACCCCTAAATTGGTTGACAATGCGGCCACTATTGGCTGTTTAGCGATGGCCAAAGATTTATTGAAATAGAAATTTGTGAACGTTACAGAGGTTTTTCTTTGTAACGTTCATTTTTTTCGTTATAATTTAAATTAAAACTTTATTAAACCTTTCTAATCTGATATAATGTAAATCACATAAAAGGAAAACGGAAAATTTTCATCTCTTGCTTACATTCAAGAAATTCCTTGATTTGGCAAGCAAAATTATTTTAAAGGATTGGTGATTTCTGTGTTTAATTTCTCTGCAGGTCCAGCTGTTTTACCAAAAGAAGTGTTGCAAAAAGCTCAAAGTGAATTCCTAAATTACGAACAAAGTGGTATGTCAGTGATGGAGATGAGTCACCGATCCAAACTTTACGATGCGATTATTAAAGATTGTGAGCAACATTTGCGCGATTTGATGAATATTCCTGATAATTATCATGTTTTATTCATTCAAGGTGGGGCAAGCTTGCAATTTAGTATGATTCCACTTAATTTAGCTCAAGGCAAAAAAGCATTATATGTAAATACGGGTGCATGGGCCAAAAAAGCCATTCAAGCAGCTAAACAAGTCCCTGGTGTTGAAGTGGAAGTGATCGCAAGTAGTGAAGATCAAAACTTTACTTATGTTCCTGAAGTAAGCATTAATCAGGTTGATCAAAATGCGGCTTATGTGCATATTACGACTAATGAAACAATCGGCGGGGTGACTTATGATAAGTTACCAGATTGTGGCAAGGTGCCAATTGTTGCGGATATGTCTTCTAATATCTTAGCTAATGATTTCAAGGTTGAAGATTTTGGCGTGATTTATGCCGGTGCGCAAAAGAATCTCGGACCATCTGGGGTGACATTGGTGATTATTCGTGATGATTTATTGAATAAGGAACCAATTTTTGCACCGATGCTTGATTTTGCCTTACAAGCGAAAAATCGTTCCCTTTATAATACGCCACCTACCTATGCCATTTATATTATGAAATTAGTTTTAGAATGGGTAAAGGAACAAGGCGGCGTACCAGCGATGATTCAACAAGATCAAGCTAAGGCCAAACTTTTATATGACACCATTGATCAGTCTAAACTATTTTCAAATCCGGTGGCGAAAAAGAATCGCTCCATTACAAATATTCCTTTCGTGACTGGGGATGAAGCATTAGATCAATTATTTAATGAACAAGCCTTAGCCCAAGGGTTCCAAAATTTAAAGGGTCATCGCAGTGTTGGTGGGATGCGTGCTAGTTTGTATAATGCCTTTCCATATGAAGGGGTCGAAGCGTTGGTTACGTTTATGAAGGCATTTGAAGCGGAAAACGGAGGAGAAAAATAATGTATCAAATTAAAACATTTAATGCGATTGCGCCAGAAGGTTTGAATCGTTTTGAAAAGGAAAATTATGCGATTAATGAAAGTGATAAGCCGGATGCGATTATTTTAAGAAGTCAAAAGTTACATGATTATGCTTTTCCATCTTCAGTTTTAGCCGTAGCCAGAGCAGGTGCAGGAACCAATAATATTCCGGTGGATGCTTGTACCGAAAAAGGCATTGTCGTCTTTAATACACCAGGTGCCAATGCCAATGCGGTGAAAGAATTGGTTTTAGCAAGTCTTTTAATGAGTGTGCGTCCTATCTTAAAAGGCGCACAGTGGGTTCAAAGCTTATCTGGTGAAAATGCCGAAGAACAAATCGAAGCCAATAAAAAGCAATTTGTAGGGAATGAATTAGAAGGGAAACGTCTTGGCGTCATCGGGCTTGGTTCAATCGGTGCGATGGTAGCCAATGATGCTTATCGCTTAGGCATGGAGGTCATGGGGTACGATCCGTATGTTTCAGTAGATACCGCTTGGAGTATTTCTCGTCGTGTCAAACGTGCTACTCAAATTGAAGAAGTTTTACAGACTTGCGATTTTATCACGCTTCATTTACCATTAAATGATAAGACCCGTGGCATGATTTCCACTCGCGAGTTTAGTATGATGAAGCCCACTGCGCAATTATTAAACTTCTCTCGTGGCGAAATTGTCGATGTCGATGCTGTTTTAGAAGCTGTAACAAGTAAAAAATTAGCAGGATATGTGACAGATTTTGCGGATAGTCGCTTACTTCATCAAGAAAATATTGTGATTTTACCGCATTTAGGAGCCTCTACACAAGAAGCGGAAGTGAACTGTGCGAAGATGGCTGCTCGTACCCTCAAACGTTATTTAGAAACAGGTGCAATTAAATATTCGGTAAACTTCCCACAGGTTGAAATGGCCTTTCAATCGCCTTATCGTCTATCTATTATTCACCGCAATATTCCAAATATGCTTGGAAAGATTTCAGCGGTGATTGCAAGTTTAGATATTAATATTGACAACATGTTAAACCGTGGGCGTGAGGATTATGCCTATACGCTGGTGGATGTGGACGAACAAGATCCTCAAGTCATTGCTGATGTGGTCGAAAAATTAAGTGCACAAGATGATATTATTCGTGTACGCAGTATTCAATATACGGAGGTCCCTTATTAATGGTAGATGTACAACCTTTTCGCGCAATCCGTCCTAATGAGCAATTAGCTTCTCAAGTGGCTTGTTTACCTTATGATGTGATTGACACCAATGAAGCACGTGTTGAATCTCAGGATAATCCTTATAGTTTTTATCATATTGATCGTAGCGAGATTGCCTTTGACGATGATTTCAATCCATATGATCCAAAGGTATATGAATTAGCCAATCAGACCTTACAACAATTCTTGCAAAAAGGTTGGTTAAAAAAAGAGGATAAGCCATGTTTTTATTTGTATGAATTAACGATGGATGGCCGTAAGCAAACAGGAATTGCGGCTAGCACGTCAATTGATGATTATGTCAATGATCAAATTAAAAAGCATGAATTTACCCGACCAGCCAAAGAACAAGATCGCATCAATCATATTAAAGCTTGTGATGCCAACACTTCACCAATCTTTTTAAGCTATCGTCAACCACAGGCGATGCAACATTTGGTAGAGGAATGGAAAGCCAATCATGCACCGGTATATGATTTTACCAAATATCATGGTGTTACCCATCGCTTATGGGTGGTAGATGATGAAGCTACAGTTGCTCAAATGGTTGCCCTTTTTGCACAGGTGCCTGCTTTATACATTGCGGACGGTCATCATCGGGCGGCTTCAGCAGTAAAAGTTGGCTTAGAAAAACGAGCACAAGGTCAATCAAGTGCAGAAAGTGATTATTTCTTATCGATTATTTTTCCTGAACAAGAATTAAAGATTTTAGAATATAACCGTGTGATTAATGTTACGCCGCCAGCTGATTTTCTTGAACGCTTAGCAAAAATCTTTACCATTCAGCCAACGAGTGAAACAAAAGCACAACAAAAAGGTGAGTTCAAGCTTTATTTTCAAAATCAGTGGTATACGTTGACTTTAGATGAAAGCTTAAGACCAACGGATGCCGTAGAAGGATTGGACGTGGCAGTTTTACAAAAATATGTGATTGAGGATATTTTTGGCATTATGGATGTCCGTACCGATGCGCGGATTGATTTCGTCGGGGGAATTCGTGGTTCAGAAGAATTGGCTCGTTTAGTGGATAGTGGGGCCTTTCAAGTAGCCTTTGCGCTTTATCCGACTTCGATGCAAGATTTATTAGCCGTGGCAGATGACAACCAAATTATGCCACCAAAATCTACATGGTTTGAGCCAAAATTACTTAGTGGTTTATTACTACACGATTTAGAAACAAGATGAAATCATACTGCAGATAATTACGTTTATTCGGAATTATCTGCAGTATTTTTATGCTGGAATCGTAAAGGATGAAGGGGGGACATCTGAATAAAACGAGGGATATTCAAGGATGAGTAATCTAATAACTTTATTTTTACGCTTTACATATCATTACGGATTTTTGTAAGTATGTGTTGGAAAACGATACAGCCTTTTTCATATTTGTAATCAAAGAGGTTCATCGTTTAAAGCGAAAAACTATATCAGAAGTAGATCATACATTGTTTGAGTTAATGAAAGAAGAATTTAAATATAGTTAATTAAAAAAAGCATGTGCCGTTTTTTGGCACATGCTTTTTTTAAAATAGTTCTTGGATGGTTGAGAGGATAAGTTGAATGTTTAGAACGGTTAATACCGCCGTACTTATCCAACCTAAAATGCTGAGGATAGGTTTGTTTTTAAATTGCTTGCCCATGATTTTTTCCGAACTTGTAAAGTAAACAAGTGGAATCATTGAAATAGGTAAAGCGATACTTAGAAAGACTTGCGAATAAATCAACAATTGATCCAGCGTTCCTTCATCATCTCCAAAGAAAATAGCACAGAGTATGACTGGTAGTACAGATAATAGACGTGTGATTAAGCGACGAATCCATGGTGGTAATTTAATATGGATGAATCCTTCCATCACGATTTGTCCTGCTAAAGTTCCGGTAATGGTCGAGTTTTGACCGGAAGCTAATAAGGCTACAGCGAAGAGGACACTTAATACTGGGCTGGCAACTTTCCCGGCAATATTTGGATCTTTTAAGGCATCATAAAGGGCAGTAAAAGTTCCTAAATCTCCTTGGTGACCGAAGAATAAGGCACTTCCCAAAATCAGTAAGAGACAGTTGACTAAAAAGGCGAGAGAAAGCTGTAAATTGGAATCCCAAGTCGCAAAACGGACAGCCAGTGCAATATCCTCTTTACTTTGACGATTATATTTGCGAGTTTGTGAAATCGAAGAACCTAGGTAAAGGTTATGCGGCATTACAGTAGCGCCGACAATCCCTAATGCCATGGTTAATTCTCCATGATGTAATATCCGTTTTTGAGGGATAAAGCCGCCGAAAACTTGTTGGACAACGGGTTCTGCTTGAAATACCTCATACAAGAATACCCCTAAGATGACTAAAATCAATGTCATGACGATGGCTTCGATTTTTCTAAAGCCTAATTTCATCAAGAGCAATAGTAAAAAGACATCAAAGACTGTTAGCAAGACCCCATAGGTGAGTGGAATGCCAAACAATAGATTTAAAGCAATCGCACTTCCGATAATCTCGGCAATATCAGTAGCCATGACCGCCAATTCAGTAATAATCCAAAGCAAGATTCCTAATTTTTTTCCTGTATATTTCCGTGTTGCCTGTGCCAAATCCATGTGGGTGACAATGCCGAGTTTGGCTGCCATGTATTGGAGCAACATCGCAATCAAACTTGATAAAAAGACAACGGATAGTAGGAGATAGCCATATTTTGCCCCACCGCCAATGGAAGTAATCCAGTTTCCGGGGTCCATATATCCAACTGCTACTAAAGCTCCAGGACCGGAGAAAGCTAGTAAATTACGCCAAAAGTTTTTTGTTTTAGGAATTTCAACTGTTCCATTGATTTCTTC
>JAEWFE010000151.1 GCA_023389005.1 Bacillota bacterium | reverse complement strand
TTAAATAATCCTGGGAATTATAACTAGGGACGATAATACTCAATACTTTTTTCATTTTCAAATCTTTCCATTAAATTATCTAACTTTTGTTGCTAAACTTATGATAAAGAAAATACCAACGTTTTGCAAGGAAATTCCTTTATACCACAAAAAAGAAGGGCAGCTTATCCACCCTTCCTTTGTCATCGATTATTTGACCACTGCTAAGATATTTTTCACAATATTTTCCACCGTGATGCCATTTTCAGCTAATAATTCACTGGCTACATAACGGTCATGGAAAGCTTTATCTAAACCATAATTTTGCACCTTCACATCGGTATTGCCTAAGAAACTTGCGACCGTTTGACCATAGCCGCCATCCGTAATGCCATCTTCTAACGTCACCACTAGTTGATGGTTATTGGTTAATTCCATTAATAATTTTTCATCCACACCAGAGATAAATTTAGGATTAATCAAGGTTGCTTGGATATTTTCCTTAGCTAGTGCGGCGATGACTTCTTCGGCTAAACCAAAGAAATTACCCACACCCATTACAGCGACCTTGCTTCCTGCTTGAACGACTTCATTTTGATAAAGTTGATTGTAATCGGTCGTATCTGTTTTTCCTGTGCTACGTAATGGACCCACTGGCACACGAATAGCTACTGGATGAAGGGTTTGTTCCAAGGACCAGTCTAGCATTGCCAAATATTCTTCTTGATTCGTTGGTGCAAGATAGACTAGGTTTGGAATATGACTTAAAAATGGAATATCAAAAATCCCTAGGTGGCTTTCATCATTCATGCCATTCACGGAAGCATTATAAACCAAAATCGTTCCTGGCAAATCATTTAAGGCTAAGTCATGTGAAACTTGGTCATAGCTACGTTGCATAAAGGTTGAATTGACCACCCAGACTGGTTTAGCCCCATTTTTAGCCAAGCCTGCTGTCATGGTTGCTGCTTGTTGTTCGGCAATACCAACATCAATAAATTGTTTGCCTAATTGTTTGCGTTGTTCAGGATTAAATAGCATCATCGGAGTACCTGCATTCACTGCGACCACTGTTTTATCCTTTTGCATTTTATCCCACAAGAATTCTGTGGTGAGATTGCTGTAAGTTTTCGCCTCAGTGCCACGTTTAACATATTCACCGGTTTCAAGACTAAATGGGCCACCTGCATGGAATTTTTCACGATTTTCTTCCGCGAATTTGAAGCCTTTTCCCTTGACCGTATGCACATGTAACAACACAGGGTGATCCACATCTTTAACTGATTCAAACAAGTCGATTAAGGAATCTAAATCATTACCTTCGTCTAAATAATGATATTCAAAGCCTAGTGATTGAAAGAAATTATCTTTCGCTTGACCATTTGATTCGCGCAAAGCTTTTAAATTACGATATAACCCACCGAAGTTATCCGCAATTGATTGGTCATTATCGTTTACAATCACGATGATATTGCTGTTTTGTTCGGCGATATTATTCAATCCTTCAAAGGCCAATCCACCAGACAATGAGCCATCGCCAATTAGCACCACAACATTGTAATTTTCTTGTTTTAAATCACGGGCCACCGCAATCCCATTAGCTAAAGCCAGTGAAGTCGAAGTATGCCCCACGGTGAATAAGTCATGTTCGCTTTCTTTCGGGTTGGTATAGCCAGACACATCATCAAAATGCGCAGGATCTAAAAAGGCTTGGGCACGACCTGTTAACATCTTGTGGATATACGTTTGGTGTGAAATATCAAAAACCAACTTATCCACTGGTGAGTTGAACACACGATGTAAAGCCACAGTCATTTCGACCACACCTAAATTTGGCCCATTGTGACCGCCATGTTGACTAATTTTGTTCAATAAAGCAGTGCGCGCTTCATCGACTAAAGTATGTAGTTGTGAACGATTTAACGTAATTCAGGCAGAAGTCGCCCATCCTCTATAAGTGGGTGATGAATGTCATTCGGTATGAGAATTACTATTGGTAACTTGAAGACCGACAATACAGTATACTGTCTTTTTATTTTGTTTTATGTTATAATCAGTATATATTAGAAATGAGTTGATATAAAATGGAATTAGATACAAATAAACATTCAGTCTTTCTTCTTTATTACCATCTTATTTTAGTAACGAAATACCGTAGACAAGTGATTGATGATGAAATATCTGATTATGCTAAAGCTACTTTTGAAAGAATTTCAGAATCGTATCACATTACTTTAGTGGAGTGGAATCATGATAAAGACCATGTTCATATTATGTTCAAAGCTCATCCTAAAACAGAATTGACAAAATTCATCAACGCCTATAAAAGCGCTAGTTCAAGATTGATAAAACGTGACTTCCCAAGAGTCAAACAATTTCTTTGGGAAGAGCAGTTCTGGTCTAAAAGTTTTTGTCTTCTGACAACTGGTGGTGCACCAATTGATGTGATTAAGAAGTATATCCAAAATCAAGGAAACAATCATAAATAGAAAGTAGGTGAACTTTGTGGAAAGACTAAAATCATACAAATTCAGAATCTATCCAACAGAGGAACAAAAAATCTTCTTTGCCAAAACTTTTGGTTGCGTTCGTAAGGTCTACAATCTAATGCTTAATGATCGAAAAAAAGCGTATGAAGAAGTTAAAAATGAACCTTCTAAAAAAATGACTTTTCCAACACCAGCTAAATATAAGAAAGAATTTCCATTTCTGAAAGAAGTTGATAGCCTTGCTTTGGCCAATGCCCAACTTCATTTAGATAAAGCATACAAGAATTTTTTTCGGGATAAATCTGTTGGCTTTCCACGTTTCAAAAGTAAGAAAAATCCTGTTCAGAGTTATACAACGAATAATCAAAATGGTA
>JAEWFE010000132.1 GCA_023389005.1 Bacillota bacterium | reverse complement strand
GTCTTAATTGAATGGAACCCAGAGAAATTTTTGCACTTAATTGAAACAGATGAAGAACGAATTGCCAAGCTAAGAACAGCTATTTTTACTTCGGGTTATTGGCCAAGACAAGATACCGGTGAATTAGATGCAGATAAAGCCTATCATATGTCTTTGGCGCTTTTAGATAACTCTTATCAAGAAAGTTTACGACAAATTTATTATCATTGGTATGAGTATGCAGATGTTTTTACCAAAATGCAAGCCTATGCGCGAGAGTTAAAAGATCAAGGCTATAAACTTTTTGTGCTCTCAAATACTGCGGCGTCTTATTATGATTTAGCAAAAAAAGGCTACTTACCCATTGATGAAATCTTGGACGGGAAAGTATTATCTTATGAAGTAGAAATGGTGAAGCCTGATGTAGCAATTTATCAGTATCTATTGGATAAATACGGGCTAAAGGCTCAAAATTGTGTATTTTTAGATGATATTAAAGGTAATATTGAAGCCGCACAAAGTTTGGGTATGCAGGGAGTTCAAGTTTTATCAGAGAACCAAGCTTTAGCGGATTTAAAAGTATTATTAAGTAAGTATGGAAGGTTGAGTGAATAAATGATTCGAGAAATCAATCACGATCTTTTCTTTTTACAACAACCTAGTCAACGTGCAACGGCTCAAGATAAACCGCATGCGCAAGATTTGTTGGATACGTTACAGGCGAATCAGGAAAAATGTGTCGGATTGGCTGCGAATATGATTGGTGTGCAAAAGCAAATCATCGCTATTCAAACGCCAGCAGGTCCAGTTGTGATGTATAATCCAAAAATTGTAAAAAAAGAAAACTCATATGAAACTGAGGAAGGTTGTCTATCATTAGTCGGTGTACGGCCCACCATTCGATATCAAAAAATTGAAGTGGTTTATTATAATGATCAATTCAAAAAACAACGTGGCACCTTTACTGATTTTACAGCACAAATTATTCAACATGAAATCGATCATTGTAAAGGTATCTTAATTTAAGTAGGTGAAAAAATGCGTCGAAAAGATCGAGAAGTGACGGAATTAGCTCAAATAGAAGAAATATTAGAAAAAGGCAAAGTCGTACATTTAGGCATGATTGATGGAAATTTTCCTTATATCGTACCATTGAATTATGGATATCGATGGCAAAATGAACAACTTATTTTATATATGCATGGGGCTAAGGCAGGCAGAAAGTTTGATGTGATTGCTCATAATCCAAATGTTTTTATTGAAATTACCGCGGATGTAGAAGCAATCGATGGAGGCGACAATCCATGTAAGTATTCTACTGCCTTTGGTTCATTGATGGGAGAAGGCCAAGCATACATTGTGACTGATTCACAAGAAAAAATACGAGCGATGGAATGTCTGATGAAGACGCAAACGAACCGCGATTTTGAATTTGATGAAAAAATGGTTGGTCGTGTTCAAGTGATAAAGGTGATTATCCAAAATTATTCAGCAAAACGTCATGAAAAGTAGCAAAGTCAGATTCGTTTCATCTTGAATATTTTTGTGATAGAATAAATAAGCAATGAAATTACATGTAATAATTGGAGGATTATCATGGATTTTAAAAATTCAAAAGTAGCTATTGTCGGTATCGGTAATGTAGGTGCGACAACTGCTTATAGTATTATTAGTCAAGGATTATGTGCAGAGGTTGTTTTAATCGATGTGAATAAAGAAAAAGCTTATGCCGAAGCGATGGACTTACAACAATCCATTCATTTTTTAAATCGAAATATTAAGGTAACTTCTGGGGAATATAGTGATTGTAAAGATGCAGATATCGTGATTATCACGGCTTCAGCACCTATGCCAAAAGAATCGAATGACCGTTTGAAGATGTTAGCACCAAGTATTAATATCATGACTAGCATCGTGAATAGTGTGATGGCCTCTGGTTTTGATGGTATCTTTTTAATCGTTTCAAACCCAGTGGATATCATGACTTATTATGTACGTAAATTATCTGGGCTACCCGCTCATCGTGTGATTGGTAGTGGGACAACGGTTGATAGTGCCCGCTTAAGCTGTGAATTAGGCGCAATGTATGATTTAGATTCTAAAAGTGTTCAGGCTTTTGTTATTGGTGAGCATGGTGATAGCGAAATGGTGGCTTGGAGTAGTGCAACCATTGGCGGTAAGAAGGTAGAAGATGTGCTAGCTGATAATGCGACTCGTACAAAAGATGTGACAAAAGATATTTTATTACAAAAAACGATTAAAGCTGGTTGGGAAATCTTTAATCGTAAAGGGAATACTTGTTACGGTATTGCGGCTGCGACAACGGCTATTGCAAAATCGATTCTCTTTAACGAAAACCGTATCTATCCAGTAACAGTTGAATTAAATGGGGAATATGGTGTTGAAAAAGCCTTCTTAAGTGTACCAACAATTATTGATTCAACAGGTGCCAAAGAAATTGTGGAAATTAAATTAACCGATGAAGAATTAGCTGGCTTACAAAAATCAGCACAATTATTACAAGCTTTTTATCCGCAATTAGATAGTTACGAGGCTTAATATGTTTGAAATTCATGATTTTGAAAGTTATCAATAATTATTAGATGAAGGACAAACTTTTCTGCTTTATGGCAAACAAGTCAATTGTAGTGTCTGTATGGCGGATTTTCCCAAGGTTGAGCGTTTGGTTCAGCAATATGATTTTCCAGCTTATTTTGTTGATTTAGAAAACGTGCCGATGTTAAAAGGGCAATTAAGTTTGTTTACTGCGCCGGTTGTGATTTTATTTCACTCTGGCAAAGAATTTCATCGCCAAGCAAGAATTATTGATTTTAAACAATTAACGCAACAACTTGAAAGATTATCAACTGTCCGCGATTTAAAAGTAGTTGCTAAAGAGATGAACACTGCGTTGAAAAATAAATGATTAGAAGGAGAACTTTATGCAAGTTTCAGCAAGAATTTTAGGACAAGAATAAGGTCTTACTGGTGAAGAAATGAATAGACTTTTGTTTAATCAAGGAATACATACAGGAGAACCTGGATCATATGATTTAACACCTAAAGGACTTCAATATGAGGTTTCAAGGGATTTTCGTAGAGGTACAGGAGGGTATTCGCATTATAATCGTTATTGGACAACTCGAACATATGATGAAAGTATAAGGAATATATTAGATCTTTCTTCTGAAGCTATTGCTGAAGTGAAAAAAGAAGTCGAAGATGCTCGCATGATGAGATATGCAGCTCAAAAAGCAACTAGAAATAAAGCAAATGTAGATTTTCTTGCTAAAGAAGCAGAGAAAGTCGCGGAACAAGAAGCAACCAAGAAGGCAATTGAAAGAGCTGCTAGATATAAAAGTATTGGAAAAGCTGGAGTTGTAATAGTAGGGATAGCTGCTACTGGATATTGTATTTATAAAGTTATACCTAAAATAAAAAAAGAATTAACATCTTGGAAAGAGCGTATTGCTAAGTATTAAAATAGGTTAGGAGGTATAATATGGGATTTTTTAAAAAAGGCTGGTTAAATTCATCTACTGATGATGAGCTTAGAGACAAGAAATCAGAAATAGAAGCAGATACAGATTGGGATAGTGGTTCTATTCTTGATGGAGATTTTGATAAAGAGTTAGAGGCACTTGATGAAATCGATGAAGAATTAAACAAAAGAAGTTGGGATAGGTATAATAGCGAAGACCATTCAAACGATAGTTATGGTGTTCATCGAGAACATGGGTGGTATTTACCAAACGATGATTAAAAAGATTAAAAATAAATATTGTTATTTAATTCGGTGGCTAGCTAATTTATTGCATAGCAGTCTTGTACGAGTAGTATGAGGCTGCTTTTTTTAAAATGTAGGAGGTAAGTTTGAAAAAGAGATAGAAAAGAAATTTGAAGAAACTCCATAAAAAAGGGTGCACTAAATAAACGTACAATAAGCAACAGTCGTTATTATACTGTTGTTATATTACTTGATAGCCATGGTTAATCGCAAGTCTTACAGCTTGTTCAACAGTTAGTGTTTTTTTAGGCGAGACATACTCTTGGTAGTGATATAATTCTGGATTATACACTTCGTCATTTTTAAGCACATGATAAATCGCAACAAGAAGTTTTCTAGCAATTGCGATAATCGCTTTTTTATGTCCTCGCCTTTTCTTTAGTTGTAGATACTTGTTTTTAAATTCTGGATATTTATCTGAACGCACCACGGCATTGGCTACTTGAACTAAAAGTGGCTTCAAATAGTGTCCACCTTTTGAAATTTTTGTCGAGTGCTTTTTATTGGCAC
>JAEWFE010000110.1 GCA_023389005.1 Bacillota bacterium | reverse complement strand
CTTCTTAATTCTCGGTAAGGTTCAAATTCGATTGGGTCGCCATTAATTAAATCCTTGGCTACTTGTTTCATTTTATCAACTAATTCTACGCCCTGATCTTTGGCAATCGCATCATAGGCTTCTTTTAGATAAAAATTACGTTTATTGATACCATGTGCATCAGAAGCAACCATTTGGACCATTCGATTTTCGACCATTAATTTCGCTGTTTTTTGAATTTCTTTACCAAACTTACCCACATAACTTGGCGCAGTGAGTTGGGCTAGGCATCCCATATCCAAAAACTCGATTAGTCGATTGGGTTCTTTGATAAATCCAGCATTACGCTCAGGATGCACAATGACCGGAATTTTCCCTTTATCCAAAAGTTGATAGAAAATATTTTCTGCACTTTCGGGAATACTATTACTTGGAAACTCGATTAAAATATAAGTATCGTCTAAATCAGTAAATAATAGACGGTCCTTTGCCAAATCATCCATCAATAAAGTAGTTAGGCGAACTTCTTGGCCTTCTAAAACTGTTAATGGAATTTGATGCTCATCCAAGACATCTTGTAATTCGGCTACTTTTTCAATAATTTCTGATTTAGGATTAATATATTTTCCATTATTATGGTGTGGCGTACATAAGATATGGGTAATCCCTTGCTTCACCGCATAACATGCCATATCAAGGCTGTCTTCAATCGTTTGGGCACCATCATCCACACCAGGTAAGATATGACAATGTAAATCAATCATCTGACTATCCCTCTCTCATTTTTACACATTCTTTCTCCATTATACAAAAAAATCACGCTAAAAAAAGCATAATAACAATAATTATCATCATTTTTTACAATTCTCACTATACATACAATGAAAAAGCAAGTAATAAAAGGATAGCAATTAAAACTTGAAAAAATCTGTAGAGAAAAAATTACATCCCCTACAGATTAAATTGGACAAATGACTAGTTTGCTTCCAATTGGGTTTTTAGCTCTAATTGTACGCGTTGCAACTCTTCTGGACTCACCCGTTGATAAGAAACACCATCTTGCATGAAACCTGTTCCTTGTAATTGATCAGTTTTCACATTGCTAAAAGCATCGCGATAATCCAAAGCTAATTTTTGGATTTGATCTTGATTTAAATCTGTCTGCATGTTTTCAGATACGGCAGCTAATAAATCACGATATTTCGTAACTCCTTCAATACTCATTACTTTCTTACCGATAGCTGCAACAACTGCTCTTTGACGTTCTTGACGGCCATAGTCACCACGAGGATCTTCATAACGCATACGAGTATAGGCTAAGGCTTTTTCACCGTTTAATTCAACATTCCCTTTTGGAAAATGGAAATTACTATTGGTGAAGTCTAAATTGTTATGAACTTCTACTCCGCCGACAGCATCCACAAGTTGTTCGATCCCACCCATGTTAATCGCTATATAGTGATTAATTGGAATATCTAGGTATTTTTCTAGTGTATCCATAGACATCGCAGCGCCACCAAAGGCATAGGCATGGTTCACTTTGTCTTGGGTATTATGACCAACGATTTCCATGTAGGTATCACGTGCGACACTGACAATTGTTGTTTGTTTCTTAGTTGGATTCACGGTTGCCACCATAATGGAGTCTGAGCGACCATGTTCCACACGTCCCAACGCACCTGTATCTACCCCTAATAATAGAATGCTAAATGGTTGGCTATTTTCAATTTTATTTTCAGAATCTACTTTGGTTGAATTTTGGCGTTGAACTGGCTTATATGTTTTTTCGACTGTACTTGAAAAATCATGATAAGCAAATGCAAATACCCCACCTACAATGATAGCGATAGCGATTAATACCCCCAACACCGTAGCTAGAATTCTCTTCCATAAAGCCATATTTTTTCCTCCTAAATCATATAGATATGACGAACAAAGATATTTTAACAGATTTTTATTGAAATTTCATCCACAAATCGCTGTAAATAAACTATATTTAATGGATTGTTCGTCATTTCACGCGTCCAGTCTCATAATAAATAATAAATACTCTTTTACTTTTTGATATGCATAAAAAAGAGCGAACCAGCTTAGGATTCACTCTTTTGGGCTTGCATTAACTTAAGATACGAACTTGTACCATGCGACGTCCCCAAGCAATACATTGATTACGAGTTGGGAAGTGCACATCGATAATATTCCCTTTAATCGCACCACCAGTATCTAACGCTAAAGCCACACCATAACCTTGTACTTCAACTAAAGTCCCTAATGGAATCACACTTGGGTCAACAGCAATAGCCATTGGGTTCGCGCGTAAATCTGTTCCGCTGGCAGTAAAGTAACTTGCCCCTGCTTCTGAGTATGAGTACGCCGTAGATTCCATTGTCATCACACGACCACCAGTGCTTGTTGAAGTAGCTGGCGTTGATGTCGTTGGTTGACTTGGTGTCACTACTTGTGTTTGGCTTTGACTTTGATTTGTGGTAGTTGTCTGTGATTGTTGTGCTTGTTTAGCCGCTTCTTTTGCTTCGCGTTCTTGACGGGCTTTTTCAGCAGCGATACGTTGATTTTCCACTTCTTTATCAGCAGCAATCTTAGC
>JAEWFE010000090.1 GCA_023389005.1 Bacillota bacterium | reverse complement strand
CAAAGAAGGCAAGACATTAGGCTTTCGTACCGATATCGATGCTTTACCGATTACTGAAAATACTGACTTAGCCTTTCAAAGCACTCATCCTGGTAAGATGCATGCTTGTGGTCATGATGGACATATGGCTACCATGCTAGGCTTTGCACAATATCTTGCCACACATCCGCAAGAAATTATCGGTACCATCGTCTTAGTCTTTCAACCAGCTGAAGAAGGTCCTGGCGGTGCCCAACTTTTAATTGATGCCGGGCTTTTTGAAAAATATGGCATTGAACAAATGATTGGCTTACACGTCTTTCCAGAATTTGACGAAGGAATCATCGCCTGTCGTAAAGGACCAATGATGGCAAGAAATGGCGAGGTCTACATCACAATCAAAGGTAAGAGTGCACACGGGGCGCAACCACAAATCGGAGCTGATGCGATTGTTGCTACTAGTGCGGTGATTTCAGGCCTACATACAATTATTTCACGCAATCTGTCGCCAATGGATTCAGCCGTCCTCACTTTTGGTAAGATTACCGGTGGCGACGCGATGAATATTATTGCCCAAGAAGTCAAAATTGAAGGAACGATGCGCGCATTTAGCGATGAAGTTTATGAAACGATGACCCGTCGCATTGAAGAAATCGCGCAAAACATCGCCAAAGGATATGGTTGTGAAGCTGAAGTGACTTTTAATCATATGTATCGTGTGGTAGATAATGATGCACAAATGGTCGCAGCCTTAGAAAAAATTGTTGGGGATAGCTATGTCACGACCCCACCTTATATGCTCGCTGAAGACTTCTCAATGTACCAGCAAAAGGTGCCAAGTCTCTTTTTCTTCGTAGGTATTCGCAATGAAGCATTAGGCTATACACATCCTTTACACAGCGATCAACTACAATTTAATGAAGAATATTTACTCGGCGGCGTGGAATGTTACCGTCAATTAATGAAAGAATTAAATCAATAAGGAGTCCTGCAATGAATTTTGAAGTAAAAAATCATCATTTATATTTTGATGGGTGTGACACAGTTGCATTAGCCCAAAAATATGGCACCCCACTCTATGTCTTTTCAGAAAACGCGATTGTCGCAGAATGTAATCAGTTAAAAGCTGCCTTTACCAATCGCTATCCAAATACGCGTGTGGCCTACGCTTCAAAGGCTTTTTCTACACTTGCAATGTATAAAATCATGGCCCGTGAAGGTTTTTGTATCGATGTGGTCAGTGGTGGGGAACTATATACTGCTATTCAAGCTGATTTCCCAGCCGAACATATCGAATTTAATGGCAATAACAAATCCGATGAAGAATTAAGTATGGCTTTAGATTACGGTGTAGGACGCATTATCGTGGATGGGTTACAAGAAATTGACCGCATTCAAAAACTTGCGAGTGAAAAACAAACCACAGCCAAAGTCTTGTTTAGAATTACCCCTGAAGTGAATGTTCAAACCCATAGCTATATTTCAACCGGTCAAAAAGATTCCAAATTTGGGATTCCGCTTGATGATGAGATTTTATGGCCAACTATTCAAAAAGCCATTGATGCCAGCCATATTGAATTTTATGGCTTCCATTTCCATGTAGGGAGTCAGTTAAAAGATAATAGCGCGCATCTAACTGCAGCGAAAATTGCCTTAGATTTAGCCTTAGAAGTGCGAAATCGTCTAAACTATACGATTAAAGAATTGAATTACGGCGGTGGCTTTGGTGTGAAATACTTACCAGATGAACTCCGACAACCATACGAATACTTCCTAACACCTTTGATGGAATTAACGGAAAGCTTTTGTCGAAAACATGATTTTCCACGTCCAAATATCGTCATCGAGCCTGGCCGAAGTATTGTGGCCGAAGCTGGCATTAGCTTACACACAATTGGCGAAATTAAAACTTTACCAGGCATCCGTACTTATGCAGCAATTGATGGTGGAATGACTGATAATATTCGCCCAGGCTTATATGATGCGACTTATACCGGAGTCATTGCCAACAAAGCCGATGAAGCAAAAACAGAAAAAGTAACCATCTCTGGAAAAGCCTGTGAAAGTACCGATATTTTGGTAAAAGACTTAGCCGTACCAAAAGTTGAAACGGGTGATATTTTTGCTACCTTTACAACGGGGGCTTATGGCTATTCCATGGCTAGCAACTATAATAAACTACCCATTCCAGCGGTCGCATTAGTGAAAGACGGGCAAGATGCTTTAATCGTCAAACGCCAAAGCTATGAACAAATGATCCAAAATGAATTGATTCCTGATTTTTTATAGAAAGTGAGTGTGAAATGATGCAAATTCCCTTTTACAAAATGCAAGGTACCGGCAACGACTTTATCATTATTAATAATATGGAATTAAAATTTCCTTATGAAACCTTAGTCAAATTAGCCAAACAAATCTGCCAACGTAAAATTTCTGTAGGTTCAGATGCCTTAATGGTAGTAGATACTCCTCAAAAAGGCGGTGATTTTCGCATGATTTTCTTCAACGCAGATGGTACCGAGGCTGAAATGTGTGGCAATGGTGCTCGTTGTCTGGCGCGCTATGCTTTTGAAAACCAACTGGCAAATGAAGAAATGCAAATCGAAACAGTCGCGGGGATGGTTTATGCCAAACGTTTAGACCAACGAAATTATCAAGTGCAATTAAATGATCCAGCCAATATCCAAGAAGCTTTGATGTTTAATGATTTCTTAGTAGACTATGTTGAATTGGGGAATCCTGGCATTCCTCATTTGGTAGTCCCTTATGAAAATTTGAGTATCACACCATTAGCATCGATTCAAGCTTTGGCCAAAAGTTTACGCTATTGGGATTACTTACCTAAAGGAGCCAATGTCAATTTTTATGAAGTATTAGATAATCAAGAAGTCGTGGTTCGAACCTTTGAGCGCGGCGTAGAAGATTTTACCCTAGCTTGTGGCACAGGTAGCGGCTCAACTGCCTATATCCTGGCACAAAAAGGTTTAGTCCAACCAGAAGAAGTCACGATTCATGTACTTGGTGGTATCTTAAAAGTCAAAGTCACACCAGACGGACTCTTCTTAATTGGGGATACCAATATTATTACCAAAGGCGAAATTATGGACGAAAATCTTGCGTCTACTCTTCTATATTGATATATTGATTCAAAATGAATAGCCGAGGTCACTAGCATTCTTAGATTCTCTAAAAATTGCTAGAAACCTCGACTATTTTTTAATGTACAAAAATCAAATACGACTTTTTAGACACTTTATTTTTTTGATTTCTTCATACGACGGTGATTACCTAGGCCTAAAATGAATCCAAAACCTAAAATCATAGTTCCAAATACACTTGGAATGACAGATAGCATACCTGCTTTTGGCAATTTATCGGCGGTTTTACTGCTTACTAATTGATTATTTTCGGTCTTATTAGACTTGATTTGTGTAGTTGGTTTTGCAAGTTTTTGTTTTTGATTCTCATTTTCTTGACTATCGCTCTTTTGATTGTCTTTTGATTGATTCTCATTCGTTTGATGATCGTCTTTTTGATCCACTTCATCAATCGCCTGATTATACTCTTCTTGACGGATGATTTCTGCTAGTTGCTCTTGTAGACGTGAAACCTCGGCACTTTGCTTTTCATAAGCAACTTTTGCGTCGTTTACCTTATTTGTTGCTGCTTCTAACTCGGCTTTTGCTTGCTCTAATGAGATTAAAGCATGCACGTATCGATCTTTTGCTTGCGCTAATAATTCGTCTGCGTTCAAATAATTTGCTAACTTCTCTTCTAGGGCAGCAACATCTGCTTTTGATTGCTCAACTGCTTTTGATTTTTGTACATAATCTGATTCTGCCTTTTGGTAACTTGTGTTTTTTTGCTCAAAGTCAGCCTGAACGCTAGCTAATTCGCTCAACGCTGTGTTTAATGCTTCACTAGTAGCCGCTACTTGCCCTTCGACTTGTGCTAATTTTTCTTCACTTGCCGCTTTGATTTCTTCGCTGTGTGCAAGATTATCTTCTGCCTGAGCAAGTTGTCCTTTAGCATCCTGTACCGCAGATTGACGATCGGTTAGCTCAGCATGAAGCTGTGCTAAATGCCCTTTTGCTTCATCGACAGCATTTTGTTTTACTTCAGGCGTTTTTTGGGCTTTATCAAAGTTTCGTTCAATATCTGCTCGTTGGGCTTTTAATTGTCCCTCACTGGCTTTTATCTCAGCTAGAACTTTTTGTTTTTCTGAAACCTCTTGATTTGCACGTTCGACTTCAGCATTTGCGCTTTTCACTGCAGCTAATTTTTCTTCAAGCGAGCCATTAGCAGTTGCTAAAGTGTTTTGCAACTTAGCCAACTTTTCTTGCTGTTGTGCTACATTTTCTTTTGCTTGAACGAATTCATTTTGCTTTTCTTTTAATGCTTGCTGTACGGTATCGCTTGCTTGTTGAGCCACCTTTTGTTGCTGTTTTAAGTCTTTTACAAGTTGGTCATTTGCCGCAAGCTGTTGTTTGACTTTAGCGATTTCTTGTTGTAGATTATCGATTGCTGGATTTGATGTAACAAATTGTTCGTTTAGATTTCCTTGATTTGGCATAAAACTTTCCAAATGGATTAGTCCGAAACGATTCACAGCCACTCCGATTCGAAACTCCTTCAGTTTCACTCTCTCAGCAAAAGTTAGCGTCAGATGATTCGTATGCGTCCAACCAGAAGCTTTATCATCAAATAACATCATCACCATCGCCTCATAGATAGCTTTCTTCAACTCATCCATAGAAATCGTACCATCATTATTTGGTAAGAAG
>JAEWFE010000050.1 GCA_023389005.1 Bacillota bacterium | reverse complement strand
GAATTTCAACCGTTTCTCCGGGCAATGCATTTTCGATAAATAAGGGATAACCCTCTACTTTTGCAATGCCCATTCCTTCATGCGTTAAGTCAATGATATCAACTGTTAATTCTTGATTTTTGGTTACTGGGTAAGTTTTCATAAAATCTCCTTTATATTAATGATACTCAATAAAAAAACCTTCCATATCTCCCTGAATGACATAAACCGGCAATGTTTGACTGTCTTCTGGGATTAAGCCATAGGAAAACAAGCGTACTTCTTCAGGCAAAGCAGAGATTGGCGTACCAGGAAGATAGATTGCCATGCGATTATTCTTACTAATTCCATAGGCTTCGGTATAATCATATTTCTGTCCCTCTTTTATTTCTGAGCCACCTACAGGATTTTCATATTGCAAGTTTTCTATGTACATTTCATATAAGTTAGGGTTTAATTGATGAACTTGTTTGAATTGTCCCGAAAATTTACTGTATGAGACAGTTCCACCTGGATATCCTGGGCCTGTTACACCCATATCAGAATCATGGTAAACGCCAGAAAATGTACTATTTGGCCCGATAGATAGAGTAGTCGACCATCCACCAGTACCACTTGAGAAGACAAAATTCTTACCAACTAAGGTATCTAAAATCGTTGGTTGCGCAGCGGGTTTAGCCGTCGTTGTTGTTTTTTCAGTTTGTGGTGCTTGACTGGTCTTTGTTTTAGATTGTGTCGTTTGCTCTTTGGTTGTACTTGTTTGTTTCGTGGTTGACTCAGTTGTACTTGAAGATGTCTTGGTTTTTTTCTTCTTGTCTTTAGTGCTTTTCTTTTTGATGACTTTGCTACTTGTGGTTGTCTTGCTTTCGGACTTTTTATTTTGTTGACAGCCAGCTAGACCTAAGCTTGTCACTAATAGAGCGATCACGAACCCATTTAACACACTTTTTGTTATGCTAATCCCTCTTTTCCTGTTTCTCCAGTAAATAATAACTCCATCATTTGTTTCGCTTGATCATCACCAATATAATAAACGATATCTCCCACTTCAATCGTTAATACTGGTCCAGGTGATAAAATCATTTCCTCACCACGTTTGACAGCCATAATGGTCGCTTTGGTACGATGCCATAGATTTAACTGTCCGACTGTTTGTCCTAATTCTTCAAAAGCCTCTGTGACAACTAATTCAAACGGTACTAAAGTCAAACTATCCTGCGTGCGGCGTGATTCTGTTTCCAATTTTCCGATTAATTCAAGAGTCGTTTGTAATTCTTCTTGTTGGCGTTTGATACTTTCTCGCAATTCCTGTTTGGTTTGTGTTAATTGTTTAAGATTTTGTGAGCGGACAATGAAGGCACTGGCTTTTTCCTTTGAGCGTACATAAACACCGCTACCATGAATCACTTCGACAATCTCCAAGTCTGCCAATAAATTCACTGCTTTACGGGCAGTTTCTGGTGAGACCCCAAAGTTTGAAGCAATCGTCGTGCGTGATCGGATTTTTTCGCCAAGTGGATATTTTCCATCGACAATCCTTTGTGCCACCATTAAAGCAATTTCATGGTATCTTGATTCAGTACGTTTGGAGCTTTTTTTTGTTGTTTGCATAATTACATCCTTCAGTTCTATTACTAATATTATGTCTTTATTTTACCATTTTTAAAACTAAAAAAAAACATCCTCTATGACAATTCATTTAAAGCCAATTCAAAAATTCAAATAAAAAAACTCTTCCAAATATGCTTAAGTCATGCATGCTTGAAAGAGTTCATTTTTTATCCTATTTTATTATCGCCATCGATATCTTCGTCATTTAATTTTTCGACTTCTTTGATAAAGTCTTGGCTAATTTCTTCATATGCTTCCTCTTCACCAATCACGGCTTCATCAGGAATATCATCTAGATTAGCAAAGAATTCGATATGATTTTTTAGATTTTTAAAGGTCATCGGCGCATCGCCACCATATTCGCCATCTAAATTAATCATCAATTGTTTACCATCTTCAGGTGTATGTACCTTTAAATAACTCGTTTTGGCATAAATAATTCGTGGGTCATCGACATGTTTGCCCCCATTTAAGACCAAACCGATTAAATGCAGAATTTCTAAAATGTTAGCGGTTTTAACGATGATCAAGGTAAAATTACCATCATCTAGCTTAGCATCTGGGACGATTTGTTCAAAGCCACCGACTGAATTGGTTAAGGCTAAGAAAAACATTGAAGCATCACCTTGGTATTCGCCACCATCATATTCTAAATGCATTTTAATAGGTTTTATTTGCGGTAAGAGTTCGGCACCTTTGACTAAATAAGCCAAATAACCAAAAATACTCTTTAATTCAGAAGGTACCTCATACGTTAACTCGGTTAAGTGCCCTCCTGCTGCAATATTGATAAAATAGTCACGATCTGTTTGACCGATATCCATTTTGACTGTTTGGTTTTTGATAATCACTTCAGCTGCGGCCTTGATGTTGCCTCGAGGAATTTTCAGTGCTCGAGCGTAATCATTGGTCGTACCTGCAGGGATAATTGCCATTTTCGGACGATTTTCCAAAGGAGCAATCCCATTGACCACTTCATTAATTGTACCATCGCCACCAGCAGCGACCACTAAATCGAAGCCAGACT
>JAEWFE010000289.1 GCA_023389005.1 Bacillota bacterium | reverse complement strand
CCGGGTAATTTCAAACGCGGCTTAGTGAAGGGAATCTTTTTAATTAGTGGAAATTACGCTACAAGAAGCAAGCTAATTATCAATAAACAACCGAATCCAAAACTAGCTGCTTCAAATGAAGAATTATATCGCCGTTACAAGATGGCTGTGGCTAATGCAGTGGATATGTTAACTGATTTTAATCGCCAACTCTCAAAACCAAATATGACTTTTAATAGCGATTATGCACCGACATTTGAAAGAGAATAGGGGAAAATATGCAAAAACTATTAAAACAGAAAATCACTAAGCATGAACGTGACTGGATAATATATGATGTGGGAAATTCTGGTTATAGCTTGATGTTGGCTACGATTTTACCGATTTATTTCAATCATCTCGCCCAACAAGAACACTTATCTTCGGCTCAGTACTTAGCTTATTGGGGTTATGCCACCAGTTTGATTACCCTTTTTGTTGGGTTTATTGGTCCGATTTTTGGAAGTATTGCTGACTTTCAAGGGATGAAGAAAAAACTCTTCATACTGTTTTTGACTATTGGAATTGTAGGTTGTTACGCCTTAAATTTAGCGCATAGTTGGTGGATCCTTTTAATCGTATATGTTATTAGTAAATTAGGATATTCTTCTAGTTTGATTTTCTATGATGCGATGCTGACCGATATTACCACCAAAGAGCGCTATGATAATATTTCTTCCTTGGGTTATGCTTGGGGCTATATTGGCAGTATTGTTCCATTTGTGCTAAGTATTGGTCTAGTTTTAGGTCGTAATGCTTTTCATCTCAGCCTTACTGCAGCAATGATTTTAGCATTTAGTATTACGGCGACTTGGTGGTTAATCAATAGTCTGCCCTTACTGAAAGTTTATGAGCAAAAATACTATATTCCTAAACAAACAGCAGTCCTTAAAAATACCTTCAGCCGTTTGAAGAAAACCTTAAAAGCCATTTATCATCAAAAACATATTTTTTATTACTTGATTTCCTTTTGCCTATACATTGATGGCGTCAATACCATTATTAGTATGGCTACGGCTTATGGTAAAGCATTAGGACTGGGTGATACCGACTTGCTCCTTGCCTTATTGGTAACTCAGTTTGTTGCCTTTCCTGCTACGATTGTCTTTGCGAGAATTACCAAGCACTTCAAGACATCTACATTAATCTATGTTTGTCTATTTGCTTATGTTGGTATTACCCTCTTTGCAGTTACCTTGGTTCATCCAATCCAATTTTGGATGTTAGCAATCTTTGTTGGCTTATTCCAAGGGGGGATTCAAGGATTATCCCGATCTTATTTTGCTGGGATGATTCCAGCGAGCCAATCCGGAGAATATTTTGGGATTCTAGACGTTTGCGGAAAAGGAGCCGCCTTCTTAGGAACTTTCCTTGTCAGTAGCGTCACCCAAATTACCAACCGCGAACAAATGGGACTGGGTGTATTGATTATCATCTTTATCGCCGGACTTTATTTCTTCCATAAATCAGTAAAATTAAAAGCATAAAATAATATCACAAATAATTGATTTATGTAATTATTTGTGATATTTTTTCTATATATTGTTTGAAGGGATTGTGTTAATTGAAAGAAAAATCAAGTAAACTAAAAAAAGCTAAACGGATATATGGAGCCATTACTATTATATTAATAATTGTTGCACTTATCTTCTTACCAACGATTATTCATGAATTTAAAAACGGATTTAGAGCAAATGATGTTTATAATTTATTTGATAATCTTCATTTTAAAGTTTATCAAAAAGATGTAAAGAATGATGACTACGATTTTAATGATGATGAAGATGATATTGAATATTTTTTATCAACTCAAATCACCAATACATTGGACTTAGATATTATTGAGGGGACGATTTACGTTGAAGATGCAATGAAGAATTTCTCTAGTATTTCAGTACCCTTGATTAGAAGTGGAAAAACTAAAATAGCAACGGATAAAACATACGATGATGAATTTGATCCAGAGTCAACCCATATTACATCGTATATACTTTACTTGAAAAACCCTAAAACAAATCAAAAATATAGATATAAATGGAGTGAAAGTAATGAATAAAAGTAAAATTTTATCCGTATTATTTTTTATTACTTGTACGATTTTATCACTTACTTCAATATTATTTATTTTACTTGGCATTGGGATAAAAATAGAGTTATCAGACGAAAAACAACAAATTGAAAGTGTTATTACTTTAGCAAATAATCTTGATTTTTCTAAGTTGAATGAGAAGGAAAGAAAGAATGTCGAGGATTATGATGCATTCAAAGCTTATATAAAATACCCAGGAAAAATTAAAATAAAAAATTTAACTGGCTTCCTTTCTTCTCCTAAAGAAAACGATGAATTACGTAATAAATTTGAAATTTTATCTGATATTGAAGGAAACTTTAATGGTTACAAAAATGCTAGAATTCTTATTTTAACAAGTGACCCCGATAAATATTACGTATTATCCCCTGAAGAAACTCTGGAAAAGCTAGATTCTAAGAGAGCATATCGTACTTTAGAAGTTACATTTAATAATGGTACTAGTATTTTCATTAGCAAAAATTCAAATGAGCTATACTTTTCTTCTCAAAATAATTCTTTTGAGAGAATATATAGCTTAAATTAAAATAAAGCTACGAAGACAAATGATGTTTTCGTAGCCTTTTTACTTATTTCAATTCATCTAAAAGACGTTTTTGTCCGGTTAATTGCTGCAATTCAGTAATATCTTGTGTTACTTCTAAACAACCTAAGTATTTACCTTGTTCATCATGAAGCGCATAATAGCGAATTGAGATTTTCATCCCACGCATATCAATCCAAAAATCAGCTTGCGTACGTGCCCCTGATCTGAAATCATCTAAAATTTGTTGGACAATATGCATGCTCTTTGGCGGATGACAGTTCACCACTTCTCGTCCAATAACTGATTTCGTTCTTGGGAAAATACGATGTGGGCCTTCTGAGTAAAAACGGACCTTCTCATCAGCATCAACAAAGGTTAAATCAACTGGTAGATGAGAGAAAATCGCGATTAATTGTTCTAATTGTAAATTCCCAGTTGGCAGATCAATGGTTTGCGTTAAATCTCCACTGAAATTATCTGTCTTTTCTTGAGTAGCAACCGAGCTCACAGGATAATCGGGTAAACTTGCGGCAATTGCTTCAGTTGTTTCTTTCGCTTGGGCAATAGCTGCTAGACGTTGTACCTCATTTTCCTTTTCTTTTTCAAAGGAAGCTGCACTCGGTACCCATTTTAACGGTTCAGGAATAAAACTAAAACCAATATCATGACTATCTTTAGCGATTTGTTGCCAGTCTGCCAAGCTAAAGACATCTAACGTCATCGGAATCATGATTTCTTCTTCTTTAAAAATCATTTCTTCTATTTCGTTTTTCAAAGCGGCCCATTTTTCAGATAACGGATTATACACTACTTTAGGAGAAGCCAATAATTCAGCAAACTCTTTAATCATCGCACGAATTTGATCATCTACGCCCCACATGACTTTAGGTGGCGCAGTAATGCCATATTTTTCCATAAAGGCAAAAATCAACGTTTCCTTGCGCGTATAGTGTTTATCAATATTTTTTAAATCTGCCACTGCTCTTTGAAGACGTTCCAATTGTGACCAGTCTTGTTTAGCCATTTTCGCTAAAATCCCATCAATTTCATCTGTTAGCAAAGATTGCAAGA
>JAEWFE010000231.1 GCA_023389005.1 Bacillota bacterium | reverse complement strand
GTTTGGCTAAACGTAAAGTATCGACATCTTTTATCGTTTCTTTCAACTGTTGTTCAATTTCGATAATATGCAATAATTTGTCAAGGAAGAATAAGTCAATCTTTGTCATTTGATGTAATTCTTCAATTGAAAATCCGCGACGTAAAGCCTCCGCTAAGTAAAATAGACGATCATCCTGGGCTTTGACAATTCGATTCATTAAAAGTGCATCATCAACTTGGTTCAATTCAGGAACTTCAACATGGATACAACCAATTTCTAATGAACGCACAGCTTTTAATAGTGATTCTTCAATATTACGACCAATTGCCATGACTTCCCCAGTTGCTTTCATTTGTGTACCAAGCAGACGTTCACCAGTTTCAAATTTATCAAATGGCCAACGCGGAATCTTCGCAACCACATAGTCTAAAGCTGGTTCAAATTCAGCATAAGTAGTACCAGTGACAGGATTTTTCATTTCATCTAAGGTCAAGCCAACTGCAATTTTCGCTGCTAATTTTGCGATTGGATAACCCGTCGCTTTACTTGCTAAGGCAGAAGAACGAGAAACCCGAGGATTTACCTCAATCACATAATAATTAAAGCTATTTGGATCTAAGGCTAATTGAACGTTACAGCCTCCTTCAATTTTCAAGGCACGAATGATGGATAGAGAAGCATCCCGTAACATTTGGTATTCAATATCGGATAAAGTTTGGCTTGGTGCAAAAACAATCGAATCACCGGTATGAATACCAACTGGGTCAAAGTTCTCCATATTACATACCACAATGGCATTATCCGCACTATCTCGCATCACTTCATATTCAATTTCTTTAAAACCAGCAATACTGCGTTCAATTAATCATTGCGTAACTGGAGAAAGCGTTAAGCCATTTTCGGCAATTTGGCGAAGTTCTTCTTCATTATTACACATTCCCCCGCCAGTTCCACCTAAAGTAAATGCTGGACGAACAATGACTGGATAGCCGATTTCATTTGCAAAATCAACTGCAGCATCCACGGTATTGATGATAGTCGATTCAGGAATAGGTTGATTTAAATCTTCCATTAATTGTTTGAATAAATCACGGTCTTCTGCTTGGTCAATGGCTGAAAGCTTAGTCCCTAATAATTCGATTCCTAATTCTTCCAAAATTCCTGATTTAGATAATTCCATCGCCATGTTTAAACCAGTTTGTCCACCTAATGTTGGTAAAATGGCATCTGGTTGTTCTTTACGTAATATTCGCGCTAAAAACTCATAAGTAATCGGCTCAATGTACACTTTATCAGCAATTTCGCGGTCGGTCATAATGGTTGCTGGATTAGAGTTTACCAATACAACTTCATAGCCTTCTTCTCTCAAAGCTAAACAAGCTTGTGTGCCAGCATAGTCAAACTCAGCGGCTTGTCCGATAATGATTGGCCCTGAACCAATGACTAAAATTTTTGAAATATCTGTACGTTTAGGCATTTTTCTGTTTCTCCTTCCATGCTTCCATCATTTCGATAAATTCATCAAATAAATATAAGGCATCATGCGGACCAGGGGCAGCATCTGGGTGGAATTGCACACTAAAAGCTGGATAGTGGCGATGACGAACCCCTTCAATCGTGCCATCATTAATTTCTACATGGGTTACAATTAGTTTTTCAGGATCAATCGTATTCGCATCTACTGCATAGCCATGATTTTGTGACGTGAAGTCGACACGGCCAGTTGCGATTTCTCTCACCGGATGATTTAAACCGCGGTGGCCAAATTTCATTTTAAAAGTATCTGCACCATTTGCTAATGAAAATAGTTGATGACCTAAACAAATACCAAAAATCGGCACTTTACCTTGAATCCCTTGAATCATCTCAATTGCTTCAGGAACACTCTTAGGATCTCCTGGCCCATTTGTTAGCATTACGCCATCTGGAGATAATGCTAATATTTCTTGGGCAGTTGTATTATAAGGTAAAACCGTTAAATTACATTGACGTTTTGAGAACTCTCGCATAATACTATGTTTCAAGCCAAAATCAATCACTACTACATTCAATCCAGTACCAGGGCTTGGATAAGGCTTAGCAGTAGATACTTGGGCAACTTGATTGGTTGGAAGCACAGCTGCTTTTAATTGGTCATAAGCATGATTGAAATCATCGGTTGCATCAACAATACTTGCCTTCATCGTTCCATGTTGACGAATTTTACGCGTCAATGCACGGGTATCAATACCTGAAATGCCTGGGATTCCTTTACGCTTTAAAAATTCATCTAAAGTCATTTGATTACGCCAATTGCTTCCACGTCTAGCATGTTCTTTTACTACAATCCCTTTACAAGTAGGTGCAATTGATTCATAGTCATCACGATTAACTCCATAATTTCCCACCATTGGATAGGTAAAAGTAATGATTTGTCCATTAAAACTTTGATCAGTGATGGTTTCTTGATAACCGGTCATACTTGTAGTAAATACCAGCTCGCCAACCACACTATTTGTTGCGCCAAAGCCTTCACCAACAAAATGAGTCCCATCTTCTAAAATTAACCAACGTTTCATTAGTTGTTTGCCTCCTTTAGATAGACAATTTGACCATCCACCATTGTTAGATAGGTATCACCAAATAATTTCCAACCTGTAAACGGCGTATTATCAGCTTTTGATTTAAAATTAGCCGCATCAATCACATATTCATGATCAATATCAAATACTGCTATGTCCGCTTGACTACCAACAGTTAATTGACCTGCTTGTAAATTGAATATTTCCGCCGGCTTAATCGCCATCCAATTCATGACTTGTTCTAAAGTGAAAATACCCGTTTTAACAAATTTTGTATAGATTAACTGGAAGGCATATTCCGAACCAACAATACCAAATGGCGCTTTTAAGAAAGATTGACATTTTTCATCATGTCCATGAGGAGCGTGGTCGGTTGAAATACAATCAATCGTGCCATCTAATAGTCCTTCAATTAATGCTTGCTGATCTTCACTCGCTCTTAATGGCGGATTCATCTTCCAAAAGCCATGATCTTCAGGAATATCCATATCATTTAACAGTAGATGGTGCGGACAAACTTCACAAGTCACATGAACCCCAGCTTTTTTGGCCTCACGAATAATTCGCACACTTTCTTTCGTTGAGACGTGACAAACATGATAGTGAACCCCAGTTTCTTCGGCTAAAATTAAATCACGGGCAATTTGAGAACTTTCTGTCGCACTTAAAATTCCTGGTAAACCCAATTCTTCTGCACGTTTTCCAGCATGCATCACGCCACCAAATAAAAGTGATTCGTCTTCTGTGTGAGCCACGATGGCCATATTATTTTTAGCAGCTTCTTTCATCGCCAAATACATAGTTCCAGCTGTTTGGACACCAACACCATCATTCGTAAAAGCAAAGGCCCCAGCAGCTTTTAAACCAACTTGATCCGTTAACACTTCACTTCTTAATTTTTCTGTAATAGAAGCATATTGATACACTTTCACACAAGCATCACGATCAATTATTTCCTGAACTTTTTGAAAATTCTCTACACTATCTGGAACGGGATCAAGATTTGGCATCGCACATACACTTGTAAAACCACCTCTTGCCGCTGCTTGACTTCCTGTTAAAATCGTTTCTTTATACGTAAAACCAGGCTCTCTAAAATGAACATGCACATCAACCAATCCTGGCATGACTAATTTTCCTTTTAAATCAACCACATGATCAAAGTCTTTTTCTTCAAAATCTAATCCGATAGCGAAAACTTTTTGATCCTCAATCCAAATATCTACTTGATGACAGATATTCTCTTTTATAACCATTCGTCCGTTTTTTAATAAAGTTTTCATATACTTATTCCTTATGCCTTTCCATTTAATATTGCTTCTAAAACTGCCATGCGAATATACACGCCATTAGTCATCTGTTGCACAATTCTTGATTGTAGCCCTTCTACCAAACTGTCTGCCAATTCTACATCGCGATTCACTGGTGCTGGATGCATAATAATCGCATGAGGTAACATTTTCTTCGCACGTTCAAAGGTCAATCCATAAATTTGGTGATATTGCTCTTTAGAAAATTGCTGATTTCCCACGTGACGCTCATGTTGTACACGCAGCATCATCATCACATCAACTTTATCAATTAACTCATCAATTGCAAGATACTTTCCATATACTTCAAAGGATTCATCATACCATTCAAGCGGACCAGAGAAATAAACTTGTGCCCCTAATCGTTTCAGCATTTGCATATTTGATTTTGCGACACGTGAATGGGTCAAATCACCGACTATTGCTACTTTCAAACCTTCGAAGTAGCCGAATTCTTGATAAATCGTCATTAAATCTAATAGGCATTGTGTAGGATGTTGTCCACTACCATCCCCACCATTAATCACACTACATTGGATAGTCTTACTTTCTACCAATTCATTATAATAATGTTCCGCACTATGACGAATGACCACTGCATCAACCCCGATAGCCGACATAGTCAAAACAGTGTCATATAATGTTTCGCCTTTTTGGACGGATGAAGTAGAAGCATCAAATTCAATCACTTCTAAGCCTAATTTTTTCTCGGCCACTTCAAAACTTTTATGCGTTCGCGTGCTGTTTTCAAAAAATAGGTTGGCCACAAAATATTTTTCTTTAGGTA
>JAEWFE010000186.1 GCA_023389005.1 Bacillota bacterium | reverse complement strand
TACCAGCACTCAGTCTTACCTAGCTCACCAGCATGATGTTTGCCATATTCGTCATCAGGATGGACTTGGACAGATAAATCATCTTCCGCATCCAAAATCTTTACTAATAACGGGAAAACTTCTTCTGATTGATGACCGAATAATTCTTGATGGTCTTGCCAAAGTTGATCTAAAGTTTGACCTTTGAAAGGACCATTTTCAATCACACTTTTGCCATGGGGATGCGCACTGATTGCCCAGTCTTCTCCTATCTTGTCACTAGGAAGTTCATAACCAAAGACCGTATGTAATCTTGAGCCACCCCAAATTTTTTCTTGAAATACGGGTTTCATAAATAAAGGTTCTACCAAATGAATCACTCTTTCTTGTATAGGTTTACAAACAAGTCCATTATATCACAAATGTCTAGACTTTTTACTTTAATTTTTTTCTTTCAAATAAATCGCGATTAATTCATCTCGTTTTGCCAAATATTCTTGTCTAAAATCATAAGGATGCACGCGGTTAGATAGGAAAATGAAGGCCTGTTGCAACTTAGGATCAATGCATAAAAATGTCCCAGTATAGCCTGTATGGAATAAAAAGCCATAACGCAAATCCCAACCTAATGAACGCTTTCCCTCTTTACTTGGCGTCTGGTCTTGATAAAGCTGAGCAATCGTTTCTCTTTGCAAAAAGGCCCGTCCATCAGGTAATTGCCCTTCATTTAGATACATTTGGGTAAATTTTAATAAGTCGGCTAAATTCGTGAATAGTCCCGCATTACCCGCATGCTCGGCTAAGACCCGGGCTTTAGGATCATGGGTTTGCCCGCACAAAGTATCTTCCGTTGACGCAATCGAATAGTGCGTATCAAGCGGTGGAAATTGGCTATTTGACATCTGCAACGGTTCAAAAATTTCTTCTTTAAAAATAGTTGTGACTGGCTTTTGAAAGATTGCTTCTAACATGAATCCTAGCAAAATCGTCCCCGCATCGGTATATTTGACGACTTTTCCTAGACTATCACCCGCTCTTAAAGTCAAATAAGCCTGCATTAACTCCTGTTGGTTGAGCTGAGCACGATTCGGAATATAAGTCACAATATCAGCTGTATGGGTTAATAAATGTCGTAAAGTAATGCTTTTATCGCCAAAAGCTGGCAGATACTTCTTCAAAGGTTGGTCAATCTCGATGACGCCTTGTTCCATCAATTTTAAAATCATCGTCGTGGTACAAACAACCTTGGTCAAAGAAGCCACATCAAATAATGTATCTTCAGTCATCACCCGTTTTTCTGGGATTAAAGACGCATAACCAAAATGCTTGTGAATCATCTTTTCTTGGTCAATAATTGCGTAACATCCCCCTGGAAAGACCTTTTCATTTAGATATTCTTGAATTTTTGCTTGTGTTTTTGGATAAAAATTATCTTGCATGTTTTCCCTCTATCTTTTTTCATTAAAAAAACGCCTAATTGGTTGGACGATACATCCGGTAACCAATCAGACGTCTTTGTATGATGCAATTAACGTAAGAACCACCATTCTACACCGACTGGATCATACACCGTTAAAATCTTTTGTTTGCTATCAAGGTAATGTTTCATTTGACTTTCTTGAACATGTTTTAATAATTGTTCAAACTGTTCATCTTGTAATTGGAATTTCAAAAAGTCTAAGCCTAAAATTTGATGACTTGGGATTTTCACATTTTCGGTATCATGTTTGATAATGGAAATACCAAATTCGCCATCTGCTAAGGTTTGAAAAGCAATATTATTTTCATCAAACTCAAAGCCTAGTAAATCAGCTAAAAACTGGCATTCTTCTTGGACATCTTGTGCGTGAAGACCAAGTGCCGCAATCCGTGCTTTGCTTGATAATTTTTTATTTGGATCAGCTGAAGTTAAAAGTGAAGTTTCGTCAATGCTCACTGTTTCAGGTGTGCGAATCGCCAACTGATTGCCTTCAGGATCCACGATAGTAAACTGACATAAATCAGGGGTAAACTCGGCTTGAATGACCGGATATTTAGCATGAACTAATCGTGAATACACTGCCGCAAACTCAGATAAGGTCGGCACTTCCACTTTATAGTAGTTCAGACGCTTCACTTCACCAAAATGCTCTGTTGCACGTGGGCTTTCTTCTAACCAAATGCACTCATGGCTCCCATCTTCGGCTACTAAAATCGCTAATTCATTTTCTTCGGTTTTTAACTTAAATCCTAACATCTCGCAGTAGAAATCAATCATTTGGTCGCGATTTTTGACACGCAAAGCCACAATACTTAATTGACTACTGGGATCAAAACTAAATACTGACATTGAAACGAGTCCTCCTAAATTCCAATTGGCAATAAAATTACCTCTACTCATCTAAATTCTATTATTTTCATACATATCAAACTGTATAGATTATACTTTGATTCTCTTTCCTCATTTATTGTACTTAGAAATCTTATTTATCGCAAGGAATATGGTTGAAAAATTAAACAAGGATTGCTAATTCTCATTTTTACCCACGACACTTCACCAATATTTTTCAAAGTAAATACTAACCAAATGACCTAAAATATGTTAAAGTAAAAGTACAACACAACGTTTATTTATTGGAGGAAAAACTGATGGAAGATTGCATTTTTTGTAAAATCATTAATGGAGAAATTCCTAGCTATAAAATTTATGAAGATGAGGTCGTTTATGCCTTTTTAGATATTACCCAAGTGACACCTGGCCATACTTTAGTGGTACCTAAAAAACATGCCAAAGATATTTTTGAATACGATGAGGAATTGGCTTCTCAAGTCTTTACCCGCATCCCTAAAATTGCACGTGCCTTAGAAAAAGCTTACCCAGACATGCAAGGATTAAATATTATTAATAACAACCGTGAAGTGGCCTATCAATCTGTTTTCCACTCACATATTCATTTGATTCCTAGATTTAGTCCACACGATGACTTCTCTATGCACTTTGGCAACCACCAAGACCAATACAACCCAACCTTAATGGAAGCCATCGCCAAAAGAATCAGAGAAAGTTTCGAGTAAGGTATAAGGTTGTGAGGTAGCTTGGGCAGACATGAGAAAATTCGTGCTTACCTTCCGATGTGAAAATCAGATAGTTTTAAAGATTTGCACAATCGGGAGGGCGAATTTTCAAAATGTCTAGCTACCGAACACCGTCAAATAAGGTTGTGGGAAGGGTCGATCAGCTAGCATTAATTATCTAAGAAAGGATGAGTGCAGTGAAAGGATTTTTAAAGGGATTGCTTTTCGGTTCAGCGGTTGGCGGAATCGTGACTTTGCTAACAACGGAAAAAAGTGGTAAGGAAAATCGAGAAGCTATCAAAGAAACCGTGAATGAATCCATGGCTAAAATCAATGAGGTGACTACAAGTTATCAACGAGTGCAAGAAAACCAAATCCTCTTACAAGAAACCATGGACCAAACCATCCCAGCTTTCAAAGAAGGGATTGAAAAAGATTTAGCTGCCTTTGAATTCCAAGTTCAGCCTCGTCTTGCTAGAATCAAAGAACAGCTAGAAAAATTACAATCACACCTTGAAGTAAAAGAATAAATTATAAAAATACGCCCACTAACTATTCAATGACTAATAGCTAGTGGGCGTTCCTGTTTCATTTTATTTTTTGCCGTAAAGACGGACAATTTCAATTAATGTTTGGGCTGCTTTTTCCATCGCTTGTAAGCTAATAAATTCATACTGGCCATGGAAATTCTCGCCACCAGTAAAGATATTCGGCGTCGGGATTCCTAAATAAGAAATCTTAGAGCCATCCGTACCGCCACGGAAAGGTTCGATAATGGGTTCTATCTCTAAATTTTTCATCGCCTCTATCGCCAAATCAATCGACGTAGGACATTTTTCCACAATCGGACGCATATTATAATATTGGTCTGTCAGCTGATAACTGATTGGATCATAGGAATAGCGGGCATTAATCTTTTCAATCACTTCCACCAAGTAGGCTTTCTTATCGGCAAAAGCTTGTTGGTCATGGTCGCGTATAATATAGTTTGCCGTCGCGTGTGCAATCGTTCCATTTAAATCATGTAAGAGATAAAAACCTTCATAGCCCCGTGTCTTTTCAGGGACAGCTTCTTGAGGTAAGGCGGCATCAATTTCTAGCGCCAGTTTTAAGGCATTGACCATTTGTTGATAGGCAGTCCCAGGATGAACACTGATTCCTTTAATCTCTAAGTCTAATTTGGCGGCATTAAAAGTCTCATATTCGAAATGTCCAACCCGGCCACTATCAATGGTATAAGCAAAGTCCACTGGAAATTTATCGACTGGGAAACGATCTGCCCCACGACCAATTTCTTCGTCTGGACCAAAAGCGACCCAAATATCTGGACGGGACACTTCAGGATGTGCCACATAAAAACGCAACATGGCAAAAATTTCTGCAATTCCCGCTTTATCATCCGCCCCTAAAAGTGTCAAACCATCTGTCGTAATCAAAGTTTCTCCTAGATAATCTTTTAAATTAGGGGAATCTGCCACACGCAAATAAATTTGGTGTTCGGCGTTTAATAGTAAATCACTACCATCATAATTTTCAAATACTTGTGGCTGGATATTTTCCGCATTGTAATCCGCCGTATCCACATGCGCGATAAAACCAATCGCCTTATTGGCTACATTCCCCTTTAAACAACCAATCGTAAAGGCACAATCATCAAAAAATTGCACCTGACTTAACCCTAAATCCTCCAATTTTCGCTTTAACAACAAGGCTAATTCTTTTTGGCCCGGTGTTGTTGGAATGGTTTGTGATTTTTCGTCTGACCGTGTATTAATCTTAACAAACGATAAAAAATCGGATAATAATTCTTGCAAACTGTTCACCTACTTCGTGATATAGGCTTCACGTAAATTATAGTAATCTCCATAGGTATGGAAAACGATATGCTTCACCTTAGGATTAATTAAATAGTTAGCTGCGGTTTGGACTAATGGCACTTGACCCGCATCTTGCGTTAAGAGAATTTCTTCGGCCGCTTTATAATCTTGATAAAAAGCTGCTTCATCATTGGCATCAGTCGTACTTGCTTTTTCTAATAATTCATCATATTTTGCATTATTGTAGCTACCAAAGTTATACGCAGAAGTGCTTTGGAACAAGTTAAAGTAAGAATTCAAATCATTACTTCCAGCAATCCAACCAGATAAAGTCATTTCATAATTCTTATCACGACGAGCTTGGTTCACATTATTTGCTGGTTGTGGCGTCACTTCAATCTTCAAGCCTTTTAAGTGCGTTTCTAATTGATTTTGCACAAATTCCGCGATTTTCTTACTATTTTCTGTATCAGCGACTAATAAAGTAATCTTGATATCATCGCCTAAGTCTTT
>JAEWFE010000341.1 GCA_023389005.1 Bacillota bacterium | reverse complement strand
GCCTAACAAGCGAATCCCCCGTCCTTCTTCATATGTATCTTCAAATAAAAGACTCGCCTTCGAAAAAATATCCTCTTTATGATCAATAAACTCTGGGAAGGTCTGTCTCTTGGTAATTGTCGTATAATCATCGTAGCGCAGTTTTAAGACCACGGTTTGTCCTTGTTTTTCTTGCTTGATAGCTGTATTAGCAACACTTTCTGATAATAGACGTAGCTGTGAAATCGCCTGGTTCATCAAATAAAGACTCTCACCAAAAGTATGTTCCTTGCCAATAGATTTGCGTTCACGATTGGTCACAACAGGAGAATTATGAATCCCCCGAACTTTGCGATAAAGCGAATAGCCCATCTTGCCAAACGCATGAATCAGTTCCATTTCTGATTTATTATACAAATCTTCGCCAGTGAAAATTCCCATCTCATGCATTTTAGGAATCGTCTTTTTCCCCACACCATGAAACTTTTCAATCGGTAATGGTTTTAAAAACGCCTCGGCTTCTCCTGGCATAATCACAGTCATGCCATGGGGTTTGCGATAATCTGAAGCTAATTTGGCTAAAAACTTGTTATAACTCACCCCAGCCGAACAAGTCAGATGTAATTCACGCCATATATCTTCTTGAATACAGCGTGCGACTTTGATGGCACTTTTTGAACCAATTTTATTTTCGGTCACATCTAGATATGCTTCATCAATTGACATTGGTTCAATCAAGTCTGTATAGCGATGAAAAATGGCGCGAATCTGACGCGAAATTTCTCGATATTTTTGATAATTTCCGGGAACAAAAACGGCTTGCGGACATAACTCATACGCTTTTTTGGCACTCATCGCCGAATGTATCCCGTATTCTCTGGCCTTATAATTGCAAGTCGTCACCACACCACGGCCTTTGGTATCTTTGGGATGACGGGCAATCACTAGAGGATGCTTAGCCAACTCAGGATTGTCGCGCTCTTCCACCGAGGCAAAAAACGCGTCCATATCAATATGAATGATTTTACGGCTCATGTCATTTTTTAAGGGAAAACGCATCTCCGCCATATCTCTCACCTGTTTCTCAAACTTTTCTATCTCTATTATACAAGAACAGATATTCCGTTTCAATCTTCAGGCACATAAGAAATCAAGTCGCCTGGTTGACATTCAAGTACTTCACAGATTTTTTCTAAAGTCGAAAAACGAATGGCCTTTGCTTTGCCACTTTTCAGGATAGAGAGGTTGGCAATTGTAATATCGACGGCTTCAGAGAGTTGCGTTAAAGTCATTTGGCGCTTTTTTAAATATTGGTCTAAGTGTATTTCTATCATTTAAATCACCATCTCTAATTCATCTTGTAAGGATAGTGCTTTTTGGTATAACTTTGAAAAACTAATACTGATTAAAACCATCGTGAAAAATACAAGACAAATGGCTAACCCTATCAGCATCACACCCGGTGCATCGCCTAAGTCAGCCCAACGATAAAACATCGGTAAAATGCCTAGACTTAAGAAAAAGATAACACCACTCGCATAGCTTACTTGCTTTGTATAGATGAGTAACTCTTTTTGAAAAGCATGTTGACTTGATTTTTACCAAATACGCACACTCTTAACTGCCATATAGCTAATAATTCATGCTGCTAAAATCAAACAAATAAGCGTTAAGTTGTTTTGCCAGATCATACCTTGATGCTCGCTAGTAAAAATCTGTACGCCCACAAGAAAACTCATCAACCAAAAAATCACACTCAATAAGATACTAACGAAAGTAATCATATATTTTTCCATTTTCATCATCCTTCCTTTGCCTAGAGTAAAGCAGATTTTTATCGAAAAACAATAAATCTTTATCGAAAAACAATAAAAATAAGCTAGCAAGCATTCACTCACTAGCTTATGGGAGGTTTGATAGATGTATGATATGTTGCAAAAAGTCGCTTCACATCCTTTATCTACGGCGTTCGAAGGGTAGCTACCTCGCATCTAAGCCGGCCTGACTAGGAAAATCTTTAACGCTAGCGGATTTTCCTGTCATTCCGGACAAACTTAGCTGCTTGTAGCTGATCGACCCTTCTCACGACCTTTTTCCTAATCCGTGTTCAGCGACTAGCTACTTCGGCGTATAAGCCACCCCATCTGGGAAAGTCTTTACTTTTTGGACTTTCCAGATGGGGTGGACAAACTTATCCGCTCGTAGCTGATCGAGTCGCTTCACATCCTTTATTCTATATTGCTTCTTTGCCTCGTTGGCCAGTTCGGATGCGGATGACTTCTTCGATTGGTGAGATAAATATCTTGCCATCACCGACTTCTCCTGTGCCACAAATCATCAGAATACGATCGACCACACTTTCGACATCTTTATCTTCTAAAACAAAGCTGACCTTGACTTTTGGTAAAAGACTGGTAATAATCGCCTTGCCACGTACATATTCTTTAACGCCTTTTTGATTCCCATACCCTAAGACTTGGGTAACGGTCATCCCGGAAATCTCAAAATCACGGTTAATCTCAGCTTTTAATTCTTCTAATTTTTCTAAACGAATGACTGCTTCTATTTTCTTCATAAACGCTACCTTCTTTCTTATGAATCTAATCCCATAAAGGTTGGATAAGCCGTTTCATCATGTTCGATACGGTCCATACCAAGTGCTTCTTCTGAGTCAGTGACGCGAATTGGCATAAAGATTTTAATCACGCTGATAATCACGAAACTTAATAGACCGGCAAAAACAATGGTAAAGACAATACTTTCAAGCTGAGCTAAGAATAAGTGAACATTGCCATAGAATAAACCAGCTTTCCCACCAACTGCAGGATCGGCGAAAATTCCTGTCATTATTCCACCGAAAATCCCACCAACACCGTGACAGCCAAAAGCATCTAGCGCGTCATCTAATTGCAATTTTTGCTTGATAACAGAAATAAAATAGAAACAAAACGGACTAACTAAAAATCCGATAATAATGGAAGACCATAGTGAAACAAAACCTGCGCCCGGGGTAATCGCAACTAAGCCTACAACAGCACCTGTACAAGCACCGACTACAGTAGGTTTGCCAATGACTAGTTTTTCAATCAACATCCATGATAGCATCGCACTAGCTGCGGCGGTATTCGTTGTTAATAAAGCATGAATCGCTAAACCATCGGCTGCAAGTGCTGAACCGGCATTAAAACCAAACCAACCAAACCATAAAAGGCCAGCACCAAGCACTACAAACGGAATACTATGTGGACGATATTCGATTTGCGCATATTCGCGTCGTTTACCCACTACATAAGCTAATACCAAACCTGAAATACCAGAGCTAATATGCACGACATTTCCACCCGCAAAGTCAATTGAGCCAATCGCATCTAGCAGCCCTTTGCCCCAAACCATGTGAGCTAATGGTGCGTAGACAAGAATAATCCAAGCAGCGATAAATAAGAAAATCGCCGAGAACTTCATCCGGCCAACTACTGAACCGGTAATAATCGCTGTAGCAATCAAGGCAAACATCATTTGAAAGGCTGCGAATAGTCCTTCTGGGATGCCATCGCCTTTTGTCATTGATACATGGTTAAAAAAGACTTTATTCAAATTTCCGACTAATAGATGATCGCCGCTAAAGGATAACGAATAACCAATCGCAATCCATAATATTGAGGCCAATCCTAAAGTACAGATAACCATCATCATCGTATTTAAGATATTTTTTCTTCGCTCTAGCCCACCGTAAAAGAAAGCTAGTGCCGGGGTCATTAAGAATACTAACCCACTACAAATCAAAATAAATGCAATGTTTCCTGTTTCCATTTGAATTCTCTCCTTTTTTATCGTCCTAAACGACTGAATGATAACCAACTTTTTTAAGGTAATCTACCTTATGTCAGAAATACTAACACATCTTTTTTGAATTTTCTAGCTTTTCGACTGAATTTGTGCAATTTTCTGAAAATTCGTCACATACTATGTTAACTTTTCTGACACATATATCAAAAAAACGCATCAAACGTAGAAAATTCTCTACATTCGATGCGATACCATTAGATATTTTACGAGTGAATTTCGTGATAGATTTGATAGATTTCTTGCTTTTTATAGCCTAGCGTTTTAGCCACTTCTTTAATTGCGGTATTTGGTTTTTCACCGTATATTTCGATGCGATCGGCGACTTTTTGGCGAATTTGTTCCTCTGTCCAATCAACTACTTCTGTTGACTGTTCCTCAAGAGACTGGCCAGATACTAAAAGACAGCACTCGCCTTTAATTTCATTGCCTTTAGCATATTGGGCTAACTCTAGTAAAGTTCCTCTAATAAATTCTTCATGGATTTTGGTTAATTCACGGCAAATCACGGCTTGTCGATTTTCCCCAAAAACTTCCACCATATTCGCTAACGTACTTGCGAGGCGATACGGTGATTCGTAAAAAATCATACTGGCAGAAAGTTGCGCTAAAGGGGTTAAAGCTGCGACTTGCTCTTTTTTCTTACGCGGTAAAAAGCCATGGAAATAATTTGGCTGCGCGGATAAGCCTGATGCAATCAACGCAGTAAGGCCAGCTGTCGGTCCTGGCAAGGCAACAACTGGAATATCTGCTGCAATGCAAGCTTGGACTAATTCATGACCTGGATCGCTTATCGAGGGCATCCCTGCATCAGAGACTTGGGCAATCGACTGACCTGCAAGTAAGCAATCGACTAACTGCGGCACCCGTTCCTTATAATTATGCTCATGTAAACTTTTTTGTGACGTAGAAATTTCAAAATGATTTAACAATTTTTGCGTATTGCGTGTATCTTCGCTAGCAATTAAATCTACCTGTTTTAAAATTTCAACGGCTCTTTGCGTCATGTCTAGCAGATTTCCAATGGGCGTAGGAACTAGATAAAGACAAGCGCCATTATGATGATAACTTTTTTGTTTGGTTAACATTTTATCCCTCATTATTCACGATAAATGACTTCTAAACAAAAGGCACACGGTTCATCATTTGCTCTTCTTGAACCATATAAGTCATAACATACGTGAAAGCCTTCTTCATAGATATTTTCAAGATTTTTACGTGAAGTAGACAAAGCTTGCTTCATTTTTTTACTTGAATTTGGATTGGTTTGATTCATTTCTCGTAAATGCTCACGTAATTTTTGATTTTCCAATTCGAGCTCGGTATTTTTCTCCACTAACTCTTGGATGGATTGTTTCATTGTTTGTAATTTAGATAGCATCTGGGATAAATCAGACTCAAACGCATCCAAGCCATCATATAAATCACGTTTATCTAACTTCATCTTGTTCACCTACTTTACCACTTCTTCAATTTCATCTTGGGTATATTCCAAGGCAATTTCACGATTTGGGAATTTCACTTTGACAATGCGTGACAATAAGTTCAATTCCACCACTTTACCGATGCCTTCTGGTGTTTTGACTTGGGCACCAAAATCAGGCATCTCTTTTTTAGCTAATTCATATTCATCATTTTCATATTTTAAACAACACATTAAGCGTCCACACAAACCAGAAATCTTGGTTGGATTTAAAGATAAACCTTGATCTTTAGCCATCTTAATCGAAACAGGCATAAAGTCTCCTAAAAAGGTCGAGCAACATAATGGACGACCACATGGACCAATACCGCCTAAAATCTTGGCTTCATCACGGACGCCAATTTGACGCAACTCAATCCGTGTTCTAAAGATACTAGCTAAATCCTTGACCAATTCGCGAAAATCCACGCGACCATCAGCTGTGAAATAAAAAATCATTTTAGAACGATCTAGAGTATATTCCACTTGCACTAACTTCATCACTAGTCCATGCTCATTAATTTTCTCTTTTGCAATGCCATACGCTTCTTTGGCATCTAACTCATTTTGACGTGCTTGATCTAAGTCAGATTCACTTGCCAAAGAAATAACTGGTTTGATTTCTTCAGGCAAGTCTTCTTCGGCCATTTCACGATTTGGCAAAACAACAGTAGCTAAACAAGTCGCTTGCTGAGACTCAACAAGTACTTGGTCTTTAAATTGATATTGTGTATGTCCTGGAGAAAAGTAATAAATATGGCCAGCTTTTTTATAACGAACACCTACTACTTGAACCATAATCCTCTTCCTTTACCTCAAAAATTTTATTGCTGTAGAAAATGCAAAACAAATTGCTCGATGACATTTTGAAAGGCAACGTTACTATTCAGCTTCATTTTTGCCTGTAATAAATCGGCCAATGCTTGATTATAAACAGTCTGTAAATTACCTTGATTTTCATCGCGCAACGTACGAAACGCATACATTAATAAATCAAAAAATAATTGTTGCTGCTCTTTTTCTTTCGTTATTGGTATGATTTTCCGCTGCACATATACAAAGGCTGCAAAATCCCGATTTGTCAAATATTGGACAAATTGTTTTAAAACATCCCTAGCATCATTAAACCATTCATCGCGTGAGATTTCAACCGCTTTATCATAACTATTCGTTAAGTATGCTAGAATTTTCGCGGTATTTAAAGGTAGACCAGCTTGCTGTAATTGTTCGATTAAATGCGTAGTCAACAAATGAAAATGAATAATCTGACAACGCGATTGAATCGTTGGTAGAATTTTGCCTATCGCACTTGTCTCTAACAAGAGTAACACTTGTCCAGAAGGTTCCTCTAAGAATTTCAGCAAACTATTCGCTGCTTGGACATTCATCGTCTCAGCATCAGAAAGAATAAAGATTTGTCGACCTGCTTCAAAGCCACGTTTCGCAAATTCTGCTTGTAGTTGTCGAATTTGATCCACTTTAATCGTTTGGCCATCTGGTGTAACTTGATGTACATTGGGATGCTCATTATTTTCGATACGTAAACAATTGAGACACGCATTGCAAGGCTCGTTTTCTTTC
>JAEWFE010000236.1 GCA_023389005.1 Bacillota bacterium | reverse complement strand
GAAATAACTTTATTATTAATATCCATGATTCCTTTAAACTTAGCTGTTAAACCAATGCATTCATTAATATTAGATTGCATAATAGAAGACTGTTTATTTTCTGCTTTTACAAAAGTCCCATTCCCTTTTTTTACATAAACATAGCCATCCGTAATTAATATTTGAATGGCTTTTTGAATGGTTAAACGACTTGTTTGATAAGAAGCTGCTAATTCAACTTGCTTTGGAAGAGGATCACCAGGCATGAACTCACCATCTTCAATTCGACTGATTAAATCCTCAGCTACCTCATGATAGTAACCTGACCTTGACATCCTGCTGAACCCCTCCTTTACAAAAATCAAGTAGTAAATATGATGTCTTTCAAAAAAGCACAAAGCGTCCAATAAACAACATCTATAACTTTATAGGTAAACAATATTAAAAGAACATCAAAACATTCACTCTTCGATATCATTATACTAAATTAAGCATAAAAATCTAGCAAAAAATACTAAAAAATAAACCAGCACTCCATAAATATGACATGAAGTTAGTTTTGTATAGATAGCTTTTTGTTATGATTTCAAAAATTTTTTCAAACTTTCATCCGATATATCGTAAGTAAGAAAAGTTGTTAATTGATTACTACTTTGGTCAAATTTCACAACAAAATACTTTTCTTCATTTTCCATCGGCCCAAAAATAATAAAAACAACATTATCATCTAATACTTTCAATTGAATGTTCCCTTGTTTAAATAGTTGTCGAAAGGAACGGACTAAAGTAAATTTTTTTTCTGCCTTTTCTACTGCTTTACTTAAAGAATCCCCTTGATCCATATAATTTTTTATTAGTAGAACTTTGACTACCATGAATAAACGATATTTTCTTGCAACTGGATTTCCCGCTTTTTCTTCTACACTCTGAATATATCCTTTTTGTTCCCAATATCGCAACTGTCTTGGCGAAAGGTCGCACATTTTACTTAATTCACTAATTCCAACTAGTATATTATCATTTGCGAAAATTTGTTTCAGAAAATCACTCATTTTTTCCTCCATTAATAATCAATAAATATTTTATTTTAAAATAATGATTTATAAATTTGGTTTTACATAATTCTTCTCTCACTTTATATTTTAGAAACTCCAACCTAAATGTCAAGTTAGTTGACAATTTTTTAGATTCAGCATATATTAATTTTTGTCATTTTGAAAATTTCAAGAAAGCGAGTGAATTTCATGAGAGATTTTACTGCAGTTGATATCTATGGCAAAAAATATAACCGCAGTTTATTAGTAGCCGTATTACTGATTGGTACTTTTTGTACAGTGTTAAATCAAACCTTACTTGCAACTGCTTTTCCTACATTAATGAAAGAATTTGATATCAGTGCTTCAACTGTCCAATGGCTAACTACAGGATTTTTATTAGTAAATGGTATCATGATTCCTATTAGCGCATGGTTAATCAATTCTTTTAGCTCCAAAAAATTATATATCAGTGCAATGACTACCTTTTTAATAGGAACAATTATCTGTTTTATCGCCCAAAATTTCCCTGTACTCCTAGCAGGTAGATTAATTCAAGCCGTGGGTGTCGGTTTATCCATGCCACTTTTGCAAAATATTATGTTAACAATCTTTCCACCTGAAAAACGTGGATCAGCAATGGGAATGGCCGGAATCGTTATTGGTTTAGCGCCAGCATTAGGTCCTACATTATCAGGATGGATTATTGACCATTATTCATGGCGTGATTTATTCGGCATGGTGATTCCTATTGTCATTTTAGTTTTAGTACTTGCTGTCTTCTTTATGAAAAGTGTGATAGAACTAACTCACCCTAAAATCGATGCTATATCTGCTATCTTATCTACTATTGGTTTTGGTAGTTTGCTTTATGGATTTTCAAGCGTCGGTGATAAAGGTTGGCTAAGTAAAGAAGTATTAGGATTCTTAATTGTTGGTGCAATTTTTATCTTCCTATTTTCTAAACGCCAATTAAATATTGAGCATCCATTTTTAGAATTACGCGTTTTTCAATCAAAAATTTTTACCATTGCCGCTGTCTTAGCCGGTGTTACCAACATGGCGATGATTGGTGCTGAAATGGTGTTACCTCTTTATATCCAAAATATTCGTGGAGAAAGCGCCTTTCATTCTGGTCTCATGTTGTTACCTGGAGCCTTAGTAATGGGGTTAATGATGCCAATAACCGGAGCAATATTTGATAAACGAGGAGCAAGAAAATTAGCGATTACTGGGATGTTTATTTTAACCAGCGCAACCCTACCTTTTGCTTTTTTAACAAGTAAAACTTCGGTCATCGTAATTGTGGTTTTATACGCTATCCGAATGTTTGGGATTTCAATGGTGATGATGCCCGTCACAACTTCAGGAATGAACGCTTTACCTGCTAAATTAATAAGCCACGGTACAGCCGTCAACAATACTTTTAGACAAGTAGCTAGTTCCATTGGTACAGCCATATTAATTAGCGTATTAACAAATGTCACTAAAAATAATTTACCAGCAAAATCTATGTTAGAAGCAACACCTCTAGCCTATAAAGATCAAGCTATTCATGCGACACTATCCGGTTATCACGCTGCTTTCTTTGTAGCAGTAATCTTTGGCTTCATTGGTTGGTTAATTACTTTCACATTAGCTAAAACAGAAAATTATTTACAAGGAGGGGAAAAATAATGCTACTTATTATTTTAGTCTTAAGTGTCGTGCTGTTTGCAATCACTAATGTCTTTGCAATGAACAAATGGCAAATTGGACTATCCTTTGTCTTAGCCTTTATTTTTATCGCTTCCCTAGCCTTAGTCACGCTAAATGTCACGCATCACTTGGGTATGAAACAAGAAGTAATCACTAAGAAAACAGAAATACAATCATCTGTGCCACAAAGTCAAATGCCTATCTTATTGTATCAAGGATTAGGTAACGGAAGGGAAAAAGTATACCTCTATCGCACAGATGCAAAACAAAAGAAACCCAAAGCAACAAGTACAGATAAGGTAAAAAATATTGTCAAAACCACAGAGAACACAAAAGCAACTCTGATCAATAAGAAAAAGCAATGGGTTTATAAAAACAGCTTTTATCAATTTCTGTTTAATATTGCTGATAATAACCACGAATACATCCAACAGACAAACGAATTTAACTTACCTAATTCTTGGATAACTTTAAGCGTCAAACAAGCAAAATCACTAGAACAACAAGTAAAAAAGAATCAAGCACAAATGGCCAAAGATGGGCAAACCTATGTCATGAAAAAAATGAAAGAAGCAATGTTAGCCAATCCACAAATGGATGAAGTAACCAAAAAACAAATAATCGAAAAATTTCAAAAAGAATATCAAGAAAAAATCTTTGCTGAACTCATTGAAAAAGTAAAAAATGAAAACTAAACAAAACCTCCACGAACAAATTCCCTAAATCATTCGTGGAGGTTTTTTCAATTTAAAAATTTTTCCGTTTATTCTTCTGCTGTAACGCACGTAAGATTTGAATAAAATAATCATCTGGAGATTGCTGGACTGGATTATCTACTTGATTCACTAATTCAAAACAATCAATAAGCTCTACACTATTCCATCTTTTTTTATTTTCTTTATTGAACGAAAAATCATTCAATTCATAATATCGTACTGCATCAGGAGAAGTTGGTTCATTCGCACTAGTCATCGAATACTCTGAAAATTGGTTAACTGGATATTGCATATGAATCACCTTCCTATTAATCATCTCTATCCCATCAAAACTATTCTACCATAAAATTTGTTATCTGTTAAACGAAATAATCACTATGGAAACTTGTATATTTACATATTAGCTTACATATTATATCGTTGTTTTTTAATATCCTGTTATAATATCACACCTTACCTACACAATTCGTACTTTTTGTATTATCATAGAGTTGATTAAAAATAAAAATGAATGGAGGTATTAGTGAATGATTGAAACATTTGCTATTGTCGTTTTATTATTCTTTGCTTATTCTTTTATCGGCTGGCTTTGGGAAACAATTTACTGTTCTTTAAATGCCCACCATTTTGTGTATCGTGGATTTTTATTAGGTCCGATTACACCTATTTATGGTTTCGGTATTTTAGGCGTCCTTTATTTAGTCGATCCTTATCAGAAAAATATTTTCGTCTTATTTTTGGTTTCAGCAATCTTAGTCAGTTTATTGGAATATGTGACGAGTTTCTTACTTGAAAAATTATTTTCATTATCATTATGGGATTACAATGATGTTCCCTTAAATATCAATGGTAGAGTTGCTGTTCCTGTTTCGATATTTTGGGGGATTTGTTGTGTATTTATTGTCAAAATTGTCCAACCTTGGATGCTTGATCAGGCATTGATTGCTTATCAAAAATATTCAATCTTTCTTCCTGTTCTCTTAATCGCGATTACATCCTGTGATTTTGGTTATACTCTGGCAAATCTTGCTAGCTTTACAAAGGCGGTCAAAGAGATTAACGAAAGAATGGAAAACAAAAAACAAGAGCTTGGCAAAGAATTCACCTTATTTAGACAAGATACTGAGAAATTATCACATCTATTATTCGAGGATACCAAACGCGAAATGCCAAAATTAAACTTCCAAGAAAGACGACTATTCCATTCCTTCCCACATATGAAATTCAAAAAACTGAAAGATGGATCCAGTACAAAAGATATCAAAGGCATTCTGCGATATTTTAACAAATAATATCAAAAGCGGCGTCACAAACTTGTGGCACCGCTTTTGTTTAAGGTTGATAATTCAAATGAAAAAAATAGGAATCAGGTAAAAATTGAGCCTCAAATTGTAACTCACTCGCATAACCTTCTAGATGAAACCCTAATTTCTGAGCTAAACGGATACTACGCGTATTTTGACAATTAATTACTAAAAAGAAATGTTTCAGGGATCTACTTGAATACAAATAAGTTAAAAAATCACTAATAGCCTTAGACATAATCCCTTTTTGTTGAAAATTTCGATCTAGCCAATAACTTAAATAGGCTGATTTCAACGAATAATTGATTTCATGCGCCTCAACAATGCCAATAACCTGCTTTTGGTGGCAAATCACTTGAA
>JAEWFE010000107.1 GCA_023389005.1 Bacillota bacterium | reverse complement strand
ACTTTTGATGAGTATGAATTAATTTTACCAAGCTTTTTAGAAGACCAACGCGCAACGATTGAACGTGATTTAGCACAACAAGAAAGATAAGAAAAGAGGCGAGTTTGATGCGTTATCTTAATAATCGTGGAAGTAATCAACGACTTTTTGTCACTTTTCATGGCACTGGAGGCAACTTATATAGTTTGTATTTTTTAACAGAGGAATTAGATGCTAAAGCGGGTGTCCTTAGTTTTTTAGGAGATAAGGGAGTAGGGGTGAATCGCCGCTATTTCAATCCTTTGGTCAATCAAGAATTGGACCGCGAAGATTTTACGCACCAAGTTTCGCGATTTTTACAACTTTGGGATAGATTAGAGATTACAGCAAGTGAAATCGTGGCAATCGGCTATTCGAATGGCGCGAATTTCTTACAAGGGATTTTAAACCAACGTCCAGATTTTGCGGATCAAGTAATATTATTGCATCCGAGCGATTTTCAAATTGATTTCACCCCTTCAAGTAAACCTAAACGTCTATTAGTGACAGCAGGAAGTCTAGATACTTTGGTGTCACCTGGCGCAAGTATGCAACTCGTGAAAAGATTACAAAGTGCTTTTCCAGATACGCAGTTAGAACTGTTGGATGGAGGACATGGAGTTAGTGATGCTGAAATTGAAAAAGTCAAAAAATGGTTAAATGCATAAGAAAATAAGAGAGTTTTGCCATCATCGGTAAGCTCTCTTTTTTAGGTTTAATTATCAGAAAATTCTTGAACATAACAAAAAAACGGTTACAATATAAGGGGAAAGTCAATAAAAATGAGGTGATTTGGATGAGCCGCAAATGGTTAGGGTTAGTTCTGTTTGTCATCGGGATGATTAGTTTCGGTTGTGGGCAAAAACAAGACAATGAAAGGATTCAAGTAACCGATCAACAAGGCGTGTACACTGTGCAACTGCAAGAAAAGGAAGGATTTGTCGTCAAGGTTGAGGATAAAAAAGCCGTAGAGATTGTTAAAGATAAATATCCGACTGCCATGAAATTACAATTGAGTATCAAAGTAGATAAGAATGGTTATGAAATAAAGCTTAAGGATAAGAAAAGCGATATTGGTGCCACCTCACGTCTAAAACTTGATAAATCGTATCAGTATGCAACGTTTGTAGCTAATAAGGATCAGTTTCCAGAAAAATTAGGCAGTATGATTTTTACCAATGATGAAAAAATTTATCAAAAAGCACAAAAATCGGTATCCAAGCTTTCCGATTCACAAGCAGCACAGGCAAAAATTTTCAGTGTGACAACAAAATAAAAAAATGTCCATCCTATTTTACATGAGTAGGGTGGACATTGTGTGTTTACAGATATAATTCTTCGGCATCTAATTCCCATTTATTTTGTTTTGGATAGTAAGTGAGCGTACCGACAAAATCCTTAGACTTAATGGTTTGTTGGCTTAGCTTCAAACCGGCTTCCTCTGCGGCATAAAGAGGAATTTCAAAAGATTTATTGGTGACTTTAGCTTTTGGAGAGTAAAAAACTAGACCGTCTTTTAATAATTCACGTAAATCTTTGACCAAATCAATGGGTAAAGTCGGTACTTCGATTGGTTTGCGTTTGAAGAAAGGGCGTTGATCATTTAATTCTTGGTAAATAATCCAAGTAATTTGTTTGGCCAAAATGCGATAAAATTCTTCAATATAACGATAATAAACCCTCAATAGGTCATCACCTAAATCGAAGTAGACGAAATTGTTTTGTAATTTATAGAAAAATGGAGAATGAAGGTGTGTTTTCATATGACCAAGATAAAGTAATTCGGAAATTTCTAAGGCAGAAAGTTCTTTAATCATGGTCAGGTCGGTAAAGTCAATCCAACGCACATCTTGATTGTTACGGCGTTTAGACATGTTTTGTAAAAATTGTTCGACCGCAAAACTACCTTTTATGACTTTTAAGTTCGTATGGTTTTCAAATTCACCATCAAGACTAGCTGGGTTGAGTAAAAGGAGATTATTCGGACGATGAATCAGACCTCGTTGGAAATCTTTAGCTTGGATGCCGCGACTCAAAACGACATTGCTAGTAGTATCCATATGTACAAAAATTGGTGAATTCATCTGACAAACTCCTTTCCTAGTCTGTTTTCATTCTACAATAAAGTAAGGGAAAATAATCATTTCTTTTCTTTTAAAAATATATTACAAAAGATTATCATTAACCGCTTTCATGGAAAATCATTTTCTTTCATTGGCATTTTCAACAACAATACCTACCCAAAATGAAAATTTCGCTTTCAAACCAATTTCATAGTATAATAAAAACGCAAACAAACAAAAAAAGCGAATATAATATATAGAGGCTATCACTCAGCTCGATCAGACGTGCGAAAATTCGTGTGGTGTGCCTAAAAAATGGAAAAATTGAAGGAGGAAAAGCGATGGCAGATTCATTTTCATTTGAGATTGTCGAACACATTGCTGTATTGTCAGAAAATGCAAAAGGATGGAAGAAAGAACTGAATTTGGTGAGTTGGAATGGACGGCCACCAAAATTTGACCTACGTGATTGGGACAGCGAACACGCAAAAATGGGCAAGGGAATTACTTTGACAAATGAAGAACTAGCCGCTTTAAAATCGACTTTAGAACAAATGCAGGTGTAAATGATGAAAAGTATGACAGGTTTTGGAAAAGCCAGTGTGGAAGATGAGGCTTATCGTGTAAATATTGAAATCAAGAGTGTGAATCATCGGTTTTTAGATGTGCAATTAAAGCTGCCAACGGGGATGAGTGCTTTTGATTTAGCGATTAGAAAGCAAGTTAGTCAAAAATTGAGTCGTGGTCGGGTCGAATTAATTTGTAAATTAGAGGAATTGCAGGCTAGCTCAAAAAAAGCTAAGGTAAATCATGAATTATTTACCCAAGTGATGGCGCAATTGCCTGAAGTTTCACCAGAAAATTTGATCAGTCAATTATTACTTCGCGAAGAATTTATCGAAGTAACCAATCAAGATATTGCGACAGAGCGTTTGCAAGGTTTGGTTCTTAGTGCTTTAGACCAAGCTTTAGAGCAATTAGTGGCAAAAAGAGCGCAAGAAGGTGAGCAAATTTACCAAGTTTTACAGCAGCAAGGTCAAGAAGCAGCTACCGTCTTAACGCAATTAGTCGCTTTTCAAGATGTTTATGAAAAAGAATATCAAGAGCGCTATACAAAGAAATTACAAGATTACTTAGGCGGTGTGGTGGATCAAGACCGCCTTTTAACGGAATTAGCCATTTTATTAGAAAAAGGCGATATCCACGAAGAGATGGACCGCTTGAATATTCATCTACAGACCTATGCCGCTACCTTGCAAAAAAAAGTGCCTATAGGATGAGAGCTAGACTTTTTAGTGCAAGAAATGAATCGTGAAGTCAATACTATCGGATCTAAAACAAGTCATGTC
>JAEWFE010000105.1 GCA_023389005.1 Bacillota bacterium | reverse complement strand
ACAACTTTCTCTTAGTTACTTCAAACTTTCTTCACATCCATCGCTTATTATAAAAGCATCCCAAACAAACAACCCTAATATTAAACACTTTTTCATTTTCAAACTCCTTTTTAAGCTCCGTCAGTATGTTGCTGGCGGAGTTTGTTTTATTTACAGAGAAATCCCCATCCTATTTAGTTACATCTTAGGCTTTTGCTTTTTTTCAATCTATGCTAATCTTGAAGGAAGAATATGTTAGAAATGAGGCTTTATTTTGTGAAAACCAGTCGGAATTATCTGAGTTTTGTTGTTGCTTATTTATTTTATTATTTCTCATTTGCGATTTTTTCTTGCTTGATTGCTGTGTATTTAATGGATAAGGGGTATTCGGCGAGTGAGACTTCGCTAGTGGTTTCGGGTTCTTTTTTGAGTTCGATGATTGCCCAGCCGATTATTGGTTCGTTAAGTGATCGCTTTTCCTTAAAATCGGTCAATAGCGTCACTTTTTTCTTGGCAGCAGTTGGCGGATTGTGTTTTGCTTATGCCGACACGCTGTGGGAGTTGATATTGGGCTATAGTTTGGTCTTGGCACTGATTAATGGCAGTAATCCTGTTTTGGAAAAATTCGCCACCATCAGTCCTTTCAAATACGGTTCAATTCGAGTTTGGGGAACAATTGGCTATGCACTGGGCTCGCAGGCGGCAGGTCTAGTTTATGATTGGATTAGTCCGCGCGCAATTTTCTTTACTTTTGTGATAACCATGCTGATTTCTATCGGGGGGCTGGCCCTCACTCATCCAGATGACCGCAAGCAGGCTGCTCTGGAAAAAGCCAAGCAAACAGAGGAAAATCATGAGAACAGCCACTTTTTATCGTTATTTAAAAACCGCTTATTTGTACAGTATCTGTTCATTAGTGCAATATTTTATAGCTTGATGAATATGGCCAACACTTATATTCCAGCCATGTTTCAAGCACGGGGACTAGCCATTCATACAGTGTCTAATATTTTATTTTGGGCGGTTCTATGTGAAGTGCCGGTAGTCTTTTTCTCTTATTTATTTATGGACCGTTTCAGCAATAAAGTTCTCTTAATCGTGCCCACTTGTATTGTTTTGGCGCAATTTTTAAGTTTCGGGCTAAATCTTTACTTGCCGATTCAAATTTTTTGGACTTTTCTTGCCAAACATCCCGCGGGTATGGTCGTGGTGATGATGAACTTAAAAGTGGTCGCTACCTTGATTCCGGCCAAACACCAAATGACGGCACTGGCTTTGATTCAAACCGTGCGCAACCTGGCTTCTATTTTTGCCCAAACGATTTTTGGCGTGATTTTAGAACATAGTAATTATCAGGTGATGTTTTCACTTGCAGCCTTAACTTTGAGTGTAGCTTTGGTATTGCTCCTCTTTTACAAAATTCCCAAGCGTCCAAAAGAAAACATCTTTTCATAATCGCTACTCCGATGAAGTCTGGTGCTTTGTCGGAGTTTTTTTGCCACATACAACACTTTTTCAGGCGAAGTAAATCCATCTATCATTTGGTGCACAAGGTTTACAGAGATTTTTATGACTTGCAGCTGTCAAACTTTTTTATCACTTATCTCTTTTTATTTACAACACGCCCTGTACGTACTATAATTAATTTAACTGGAGGTGGTATTTTATATGCCAATGACAGTTAGAGAAGCTGTTCAGCTACTTATCACGGCAGGATTTGTAGAGGTAAAAGGTGGGAAAGGCTCGCATAGAAAATTTGAAAAAGCAAATGTAAGACCTGTAATCCTTCCTAGTCACGGCAAAGAGCTCTCCCGGATAGTAGAGAAAACAGTACGTAAGGCAGTGGAAAATTAGTCCGCTGTCTTACACAAATAAATAAATGGAGGAAAATGTGATGATTAAAGTATACTCTGCAGTTTTTGAACAAGATCCTGTTGGCTATGGAATCTATTTTCCTGATATTGAGGGCGCAGTAACCCAAGGAACAACAATAGAAGAAGGAATCAATAATGCTTCAGACGCTTTAGGAATGATGTTGGCAGACTTAATTGAAAATGAAATTCCTTTACCTCAACCAACAAATATAAATGAGATTAAAATTGATGAAAATACCCAATTTAAAACATTAATTAGTGTTGATTTAGCTGATTACTTAAAAGAAACTAAACTTGATAAAAAAACTGTCAAAATCCCTCATTGGTTAAATATGCGGGCAATTAAAGCAAATGTTAATTTTTCAAAAACTCTATCTGATGCTTTGATTGAAAAATTAGGGGTTTAAAAAGAATAACTTGCGGATAATTGAAACGATTATAGTCGTGATTATCCGCTATTTTTATCTCATTTTTGATTGCCACATACAACACTTTTTTAGGCGAAGTGAATCCATCTATCCTTTGGTGCGCAAGGCTTATAGCGACTTTTGGAACTTGCAACTGTCAAAGAATTTACAGTCCTCTCCACTATATACGATAGATTATTGAGAGACGATAAAAAATCAGCCATTAGCACAAATGACTGATTGGTAAGTTGTATTATGATAACAAAGCTTGGGCTAAATTCCCACCAAAATCTTTCCCACTTTCGTAAATCGTCGAAAAAAGCGTTGGATAAATGGCTAAAAATAATATGAAAATAAGCACTCCCACAGCCACAAGTCCATAATATTTCATTGATTTTGCTTTCATATTCTTGAACATTCCATCTTTCTTCTTGTAAACACCATGTTATTCATTAATGTAGCATAAAATAAACTGCTTTCCCAATCGCTTCACCTAGAAGGTATAATCCTGCTGCACAAAGTACAATTGTTGTAAAAGTCTCCCATAATTTTGGATTCTGATCTGACTCAAAGAAAAAAGTTTTCAGTGAAATTTTGTTTGGTTTGTTCATATTCATTCTCCTCCTTATTATTTATCACTATTTTTTCAAAAAATTCATCTGTTAAATTCACCTGTGCCATGAATACCCAACATTTATAAACAGCGGATTTTATCCTTCATTAACAAATAAAATAATCCCATAGAAGATAAGGATGGGGATCAATAGTAGCATCACTTTATCTATCAAAATCATATCATTGTAGACAAATGTTTTAGAGATAAATAACACAGTTAGTAAACTATAAACGAATAAATAGCGGTCAACTTTGCTCGCTCTTTTCTTTTGGTGTGACCATCGATGAATCATTATCCATCCCTCCTAAAAATTTCGCTTCTTGCTAACACGATTATGACATATTTTTGACGAGCCGTGTGCAATCCTTCCTAAATGACCAAAAATCATTCCTGAATGGTCTATTTTACCTAAATTATATGATTAAATGTTATTCAAAGCTAAATGGACAATGATTGGACAACGAATATCTTTAGTAAAGTGATAAACGCTCGCTAATACCCAACCGATAATACTATATAGTAATAACTCTATACCAAAACTATATGTATGCACAAAACCAAATAAAAGACCAGATAAAAACACTCTCATAAACTTAGCTAGTTTGGTGTTATTCGTAAAAAATAGATTCATAAAGATTCCACGCCAAATGATTTCTTCAGTAATAGGAGCGAACAATCTTGTTTGAAAGGCTACTAAAATAGGCGCTTTAGCAATTGCTGCATTTATCAATTCTTGATTGGGTGTTGTATCGATTAATAGTCCATAAGAATGGTTAATTAATAGTGCTAAAAATGTAAATCCAATGGTGATAACTATTTTATTTTTAAGTGTAACCTCCAGTTCTGAATGTTTTGTTTTTTTATAAATAAGATAGGTTAGTATAAATAATAAAATTGCAAATATACTATCAATAGCTAGCCATTTAAACTGTTGATTTGCTAATTCTTTTGCATTTAAATCAAAATATGTTTCAAAGCTCATAAAGCTACAAAAAACAGTTAATATAATTAATAAAGACACTTTTTTTATTCTTTCCAATATGATTCCTCTTTTCCTATATGGAATATGTAAGAGCTGCCATGGTTGGCATCTCTTACATATCGATAATAGTTTATTTTTTTCTTAGTTTGGCAACCTCAATAACAAGTCTTGTAATTTTTCCTGCAGCATATCCAATTTCATAGGCTAGTTGATTTTTACCACCTTCAATAGTAACTAAACTACTATCTTCTAACACACTAAAATTTTTATTTTTTAATAAATCAGTATTTCTCATATCAAAGTCTCTCTCCTTCATTAAAATCCATGAACAAATCCGCTGAAAAAGCTACCTACTGCATCAGCTACATGCAAGTACCACGCTTTTCCACCAATAATTGATTCTAGTTCCGTTACACTAATTTTTTGAAATTTTACTGTATTCATAAGTTTTCTCCTAAATAATTTTATATTTGTTAATTTCAGATATAGTAATTAGATATTATCCGAAAATAATCCCATACATAAATCCAATAGCTTTTCCTAATTTATAACCTAAACTAGAACCGCCATGGATAGAATAAAGTTGCTTTTCTTCTAATTTTTTGAATTTGTCCATTTTTTTCATTCATCCTTTATTTTTTTCGTTTTACAAATCTAGATAGACGTAATCCATCAAGAATTCCTTGAATGAAATCGTTTCGTCCACCATTAATATTTTGTAATTCTGTTTCATTAATACTTTTAAATTTATTCATTTTAATCCCTTCTTTTATATTTATTTGTTAAATAGACAGTTAAAAATTATAATCCAATCACTTATGGTGTTACATAAATCATTTACTTCATCTCCTCTAAATTAAATATTTTATCTAATAAATAGTTTAAAGGGCTTCCCACTACTCTTCTTTTTTATAGCCTTTTGGGTCACTATAAAAAAGAATTGACATAACAAAGCAATCTATTTCCCATATAAGAAAAGCAAGCAATAGGCTAGAAAATGAATGAAATTTAATTGTTGGGATAAAAAGAATAAAAAACACTGCATTCAATAAAAAATCTTTAATTATTTTTTTGTAATCTAATTTAAAATCTATTTTCCGTTTCACTTTCTAGCCCTTCCTTCTGAAATGTTATCCTATTAACTTCTTACCAAAACATACTAGTGATCCCTTTATCACACCAACATGGGCACCAACAAATGCTCCTGCAGCATTTCCTACACCAATGCCAAAAGCTGTTCCGGCTATTCCACCTTTTAATGCATTCCATGCTGCACTCTTACCAATATCCATTAAACAATCTTTGTCACTGTATCCCCCTACAACACCTGCCATTTGTTTTTTTGTTAATACTTTTCGTGTTTTCATAATAAATTCCTCCATTTGCGTATATATATTTCTAAATCACTAATTTGTGATTTATTTCAATGTTACGTTTGTATCAAAAAATTCTTTTAACTGATTAGCAGTACTGCCTCCACCAATCCAACCAGCAACAATTTTTCCATTAACGATGTGTAAAATTGTTGGTGTACCCGGTATACCAATTTCATTGAAAATAAATTGAGCATCGTTTTCGTTAAATGAATCTGAATCGATATCATAGTATTTTAGCTGATGATTAATCATCAAATTAAATTCTTTAATTGTTGGAGAAAATTGTCTGCAATGATAACAAGTTTCTCGTCCAATATAAATATACTCGTCATTTTTAATATCTTGTACTAAACTATTTCTAAATGTTTGAGTAGTAATTATAGATAAATCAGATACATTGCTCCGATACTCTTGTTGACTAACTTCCGGAATCACTGTTTCTTCTTTTGATTGATTTTCACTCGGCGCTTCTTCTGCCTGAACACTGATTGATGAAAGAGTCAGCGTCAATAGTAATGAAGCTATCACTGTAATACATTTTCTATTCTTCATTTACTTTCCCTCCTACAAATTAAATATTTTATCCAATAAATAGTTTAGATAGGTTGTTTTGTGGGTAATTAACGTCACTTTTCCCTCTAAACCATAAGATAATTGCTTTGCTTGTTGGGTATTCACTGGTACGAGTGCTTCGACTTTGAAGAAATTCCCTTGTTTTGTTCTAGTCGCACTTGTATCCATATTTTGGATTTTGGCTTCTAAAATCAATTTATCCTTGGAACTATCGTAAGCTGTGAAACGCATAGGCATTCCTTTTTTGATATGGGAAACATCTTTTGACGGAATATAAGCAACTAATTTGATTTTTTTTGCTTTCATGATGACTGGATACAGCTGAGCCACCACAGTACCTGGCGCAACATATTGATTTTCTGTTTCAATCAGATGTAAAATACCATCTTCTTGCGCATAAATTTGATTTTCTTTTGCTTGCTGCTGATGGAGTTGCAAATTCGCTTTTACTTCATCTAATTGTTTTTCTAAAGCTTGTTTTTCTTGTTCTGATTTAGCCGATGCTTGGGCTTTCATAGCTGCGGATTGACTTTCAAAGGTATTACTCACTGACTGTTGAACACCTGAAGAAGCGTATTGAATTTCATATCCTGCTAAACTATTTTCAAGATTTGCAATTTGACTATCAATTTGTGAGAGTACTTGCTGTTTCAGTGTATCTGCACCTTCTTGTTCTTTTTGTTGCTGATAGCTTTGATATAAGGTATAAGCAGCGTTTTGTTGATTCAATCCAGTATTATTCTGCACAGCCTTTTTTGCTTGGCGATAATCACTCAATTCCTCTTGAATATTTCTAATAGCACTTTGAATAGCTTTTTGTGTTTGATGTGACGCAGCGTTTTGTGCTTGAATATTTGCATTTTGTTGCTGGATAGTTTTGCTAAGGGTCTCTACCTGGTTTGTAAAGTCGATATAAGTTTGCTCATAGCCATAAGCATCTTTTTCTTTAAAGAGATTTTTTCCTTGTTGATAGCTATCCAATAAGATTTGTAATTGGACTAATTGTGTTTCTAACTGTTTTTGTTGATTCTGCAAGGTAGATAGTTGAATCTCTCCTTCTTTTCCTTGATATTCTAGTAAGAGCTCACCTTTTTTGACTTTTTTATTTTCTTTTAAATGATTGACGATAATTTGTTTGCTACTAGTAGATTGGATATTGGTAATTGTACGATACGCTTCGATGCTACCAGTAGAAGATACAACGACTTCTTTTGTGGCAAAGACTGCAAAAACTACTAGAAAGCAAAAGAGACAAAATGTAGGAATAATAATTTTACTAGCAAAATTGTTGTAGCGCCGATGATAAAACTCGGCACTTTCAAAATAGCGTGGATCCATAACACCTTTTCCTCCTAATAGTTGACTAAATTATAGTAGAAACCTTGATTGTTTAATAATTCTTCATGTGTACCTTGTTCAATTAATTTCCCTTGATCGAGCACAATCACTTTTTCTGATTTTTCTGCAATCGTTAATCGATGAGCAATGAAGATAATTGTTTTGTTTAGTTTCATCAGATTATCAATGATTTTCTTTTCTGTTAGGATATCTAAACTGCTCGTTGCTTCGTCTAAAATCAATACTGGTGCATCAGTAAGTAACGCTCTAGCCAATGCAATCCGCTGTTTTTGACCACCCGAAATCCCTGCACCATCAGAAGTCAATTCTGTTTGATAGTTTAGAGGCATATTTTCGATATCTGCACGAATTTCTGCAATTTCGACCGCTCTTAAAATATCTTCCTGTGTAGTTCCTTCTTTAGCGCCTAGTAGCAAGTTTTCTAGAATGGTCCCATTGAAAACATAAGGCTGTTGCGGTAAGTAATTAACATGACGACGTAAGGCAGTTTTATCAATTTGATTCATATTCGTGCTATTTAAGCGCACTTCTCCAGTATTTGCTTCATAGAAGTTAACCATCATCTTAGCTAAAGTAGTTTTCCCTGATCCAGAAATACCAACAATCGCTACTTTACTATATGCTGGAATTTCTAAATCAATTTCAGATAAAATATCTCTGCCATAGCCATATTTATAGCTCACCTTTTCAAAAGTAATCGTTGAAGGTGTTTGTGATAATTCTTTTATTGGTTTTTCTTCCTCAAATTCTGAATTGACTAGATAAACTTCATTCAGACGATTATTGGCAACATGTGCAGTCTGCAATTTGGTTTGTAAGTTAATGATATTCTCTAATGGATTGGTAAAATAAATTAACAAGGTGTTATAAGTAATCAGTTGTCCCATCGACAATTGATTATCCATAACCAATCTAGCCCCTACCCATAGAACAAAGACATTTAAAAGAAGCTGTGCTAATTTTTTGAGTGCCTTTTGGATACTCTCTGCTTTGGCATATCGAAAAGACTTTTTCAAATAAGTCACGAATTCTCGATCCACTTTTTGATAGCTGGTATGTTCACTCGTTAAAGATTTAATGGTTTCAATCCCGTTTATGTCCTCGATAATGGATGAGGAAAGTGTGGCGTTTGCTTCCATTGTTTCATTGTTCATCTTTTCAAATGGCTTCATAAAGGCAAAAATAATAGCAGTATAAATCGGTAAAGCCAATAAGCTGATAAAGAATAAGGTCGAACTTTGGAAAAATAAAACCACCGAAATGATTAAGACGATTGATACATCTAAAAAGATAGAAAGAATCGTACTGGCTAAGGCATCAATAATATTATTGGCATCATTGAATCTGGAAATAATCTCCCCTGTTCTTCTAGTTGCGAAGAAATTCATAGGTAATTGAAAAACATGTTTGATATAGGATAAAATTACATCAATGGATAGCCTTTGCCCTAAGACAATCAACAAGTATTCCTGACCATAAGAGAGAATTTGTTGTAAAATATAGACAATGAGTAAGCCAATAGAGATAATACCCAGTGTATTTTTCATCTGATCAGGTACATAGGTATCAATAATCGATTGTAAATAATATGAACCTGTAATGTTGATAATGGTCACAAGTAAAGTAGCCAGTACAATGTTAGCAATTAATCCTTTTTGTTTTGTTAGTAGAGGGATAAATGCCGTAAGTCCGGTCTTTTTATCTTTATGTGGTTTATATGCTGGTGTAGGTGCCATGAATAGAGAAACACCTGACCACTCTTTAGCAAAATCCTCTTTAGATAGTTTGGTCATTTTTACTGACGGATCAGGATCTGCGATATGGATAAATTGTTTATCTGCCCCTGTCACTACATAATAATGAAGTAATTTTCCTTCTTTTAATACATGAGCGATAAAAGGATAAGGAATATCAGGCTCATCAAACAAGGTCATATCAGCTTGAATTGCTTGTGTTTCAAAGCCCAGTTCCTCAGCAACTTTCACTAAGCCTAAAGCAGTGGTACCTTCCAAGTTTGTTTTGGCTTTTTCTCTTAAACTAGCTAGAGAATAATAGGAACCATAGTAGCCAAAAATCATTGCTAGAGAAGCTACACCACAATCACGCATATCCACTTGTGGTCTATAATGTTTCTTAGTGAATTTCATTTCATGTCTCCTTCAAACAGTTTATTTGTTAAAACCAAAATTTAATTCCAGGATTAATTATGGATAATAATTTATAGAAAATAGTAATTATTCCCTTCAAAAATCTTTATTTTTTTCTAGGTCTAAACAAAATTGGTACAGATATGATTTTTAATGCATTTAGTAAAAAATTGCTTCCACCATTAACTCTTTCAAGTTTATAGGTATTTAGTTTTTGATATTTTTCCATTTTGGTTCTCCTTTCAAAACATTTATCTCGTTGACAATCATATTATTGCATAGTTATTGAGCGCGTGGGAAAATCGTTCTTAAACTGCTTAAAATCTTTCTTTTAAGAGATATCATTTCCTGAGCTTTTCATTCAAGAATAGATTTATAGGTGTTCAGGAATACTTTTATGCAGTTTTTCGGGGGATTTAGAAGAAAATTGCCAAAATTTGCTCAAAAAAATAAAAAAATTTTTTAGGGAATTAAAAAAAGAATATTCAAGCCAAAATTAATGAGCTTTGAATATTCTTTTTGTATAGTTGGTAATAAGATTGGCTAAAACATATAGTTTCCTGTTCGCAAGTAAGGAAGATCAATGCTATACAATCTTTCTATTTTACCTCAAAATCAATTAATTTAGGAATCATATATCAAATAATGAAATAACATTATATTCACATATTTAAGAGCATTTCCTCAATTTTATAAAGTTTAGCAAGAGATATACCCGTTCCTAGCACAGCATAGTATTTTAACTGTTCCAGAGTGACTTGAGTAGCCTCATAGATATTTTTTTGTAGAGCAATATCAATCTTATCTAAATTATCCGCAATTAATTTACGTTGTTTCTTTTTTCGGATTTGAATAGGTAGAGTAGTTAACACTATTATTCCGCTTGAAAATAATATCGGTAAATATTTCAAAAATACACTTGAACAGTATATTGCTACTAGACCAAGTACCGCAAAAAAAAAGTAAAAAAGAAATCCTTTTTTTGATTATTCACCATATTTTTTACCCCTATACAAATTTTATCTTTGTGAAATCCAATCTTGACCTACACCAACTAAGCATCCAACTCCAATAGAAAGTGGTGTGCCACCTAAAGCACCAACTAAACCACCTGCTATACAACTACCTACAAGTGTACCCCAATTAGTTTTACCGCCAAAAATTTCCATCAGTTCCTGTTCTGTTAATAACTTAATTCTTGTAGTGTTCATTATTTTCTCCTCCTAGCTTCCTAAAAATCCACCAATACATACTGCTGAACCAGCAATGACTCCTACATGCGCACCTAAAAAGGCACCAGCAGGACCGCCTCCTACTGCTCCTGTTCCTAAGCCACCAATACCCCATATACCAATTGCTTTTAAACATTGTTTTGCAGTATAGCCGCCAACTACTATCATTAATTCATTTTCGCTTAATCTTCTAATGTTTTTCATAGTACCACTCCTATTATTATAGTATTGTCTCATTGACAATCATATTATTGCATAGTCATTGAGCGAGTGGGAAAATCGTTCTTAAACTACTTAAAATCTTTCTTTTAAGAGATATCATTTCCTGAGCTTTTCATTCAAGAATAGATTTATAGGTGTTCAGGAATACTTTTATGCAGTTTTTTGGGGGATTTAGAAGAAAATTGCCAAAATTTGCTCAAAAAAATAAAAAAATTTTTTAAGGAATTAAAAAAAGAATATTCAAGCCAAAATTAATGAGCTTTGAATATTCTTTTAACGTATAAGAATAAAGGAAATCGCCTAAAACATGGTATTCAGAAACGCTTTAATCGACTTGGTTTTTGATGATGAAAAGCTTCGATGGACCTCTTCAGTGAAATAGACTTCTTTTGCTTTAAAATCAGTTTTTTGAACATTTTTCAGATTGGCTAAACATGAACGATTAATTCTAGTCAACGCTTCGTATTTTTCCTCAAAATCAGTTAATTTACCATAAAATTCGTACTGGCCATTTTTAGTGATCAAAGATAAGCGATGTGGCATAGAAGACGCTTCTAAAAAATAAATGTCATTGATGTCAAAAGTAAAGGTTTGTGAGCCTATCGAAAATACAAAGGCTTGATTTTTTGAAACTTTCGCTGCATCAATTCTTTCTTGCGCTAACA
>JAEWFE010000146.1 GCA_023389005.1 Bacillota bacterium | reverse complement strand
TTTTAGCTTGATAACTAACTTCTATATTGCCCGCAGGATAGTCTGTTCCACCTTTAATTGTGCGTTCTGATACTGGTGTAGTGATTTTTAGTTTATCTACTGTTAAAACTTGACCATATTCATCTGTTCCACCTTTAAATGCTTGTTTTAAGTAACTTTCATCAATCACACGGTCTGTTCTTGACCAAGGAACTTGAATATTATCTAATTCGAATGTAGCTTGTTTTAAAGTAGGTTGTGTTGGTTCCTCTGTTTTACCAGGATTAGATGGATTTGATGGTTCAGCAGGCGTTTCCTTCTTGTATTCTACAGTTTTAGTTGCTAAAAAGACATTACTACCATCTTTTGTTGCTGCATAAGCATGCATGAAGAATTTGCCTTGTTCCTTATGGTTAGCTAGATCCACAGTTGTTTGGTAACTACCATCTGCTTGGCGTTTGGTTGGATACCACTTGATATCATTTTGTCCGTTTGCTTCGCCCCAAGTTGGAATGCTGACAGATTGAATATCGCTCGCACTTTCTGTTGGTCGAACGGTCATAGTCACTTTAGACCCGTCTTGTTTCACATCTAAGGTGCCTTTTACTTCACTCTTCTTAATTAACTGGATTTCAATAGCTTCCATAGGAATTGCTCGTCCTGTTGTTCCTGCAATATTTCCTCTACTTGTCCAGTTTTGCCAACCAATATTTCGTAAATGAGCACGATATCTCACTTCATAGATGTTACTATCTTTGCCTGTTTTATTATCCTTTACAGCTATACAAACCGCTTCAATAGGTAAATTACGTCCTGTTGTACCTGCATTTTCATTCTTGTAAGAAACTTTTTGCCAACCAACATTAGCGACATGAGCCACATATTCTAAATGTATGCCCCGTTTGGTTAATTCCGTTTGTAACGCTGGACTAGCGATTTGGAAAGCTTCCAAATGTAATGCTCTACCAGTAGTACCAATGCGTAAAACCCCATTTTGTGTTTTTGCATTTCTCCATCCAATATTTTGTACGTGCATACGTCCATCAAGTGATACATTCTCACTTGCTTGTACTTTTGTTGCACCAAAACTCAATAAGGTCGCTGCACAAATAAACGCAACCCCAACTTTCCACTTTTTCATCATTCAAGCTCCTTCCGTATTATTTATTTCAATGATTCTGAAAGTGTTTACTATTACAGTATTTATTTTAGCAAATATCTGATTGAAAAACCATACCTACACTTTGATATGATAGCATTTTACTTAACTTATGGTTCAAAGTTTAATCATTTCTAAAAAGATATCTTCATTAATGATTTTTAGGTCCGAACCTTGCGCAAGTATCTGATCTGCCATTTTGCGTTTACGTGTTACTTTTTCTGGCTCAAATAAACTTAGTTGATAATTTCCGGTAACTAAATAATCTGTATTGCCATTGACAAAATGTTGCACAATCCCATGTAAATTCATTACTTTATCTTCTGCTTCATTCCGATTCATCGTTATCAACGTACCCGTAAACGCAAATCGTTTGCCTTTCACTGTATTTTTCATTTCCACTTACCTCCTCATCAAAAGGTTAAAAGGGTAAATCATCCATAGTGTAATTTTCATCAGTCATATAGGATGGTACTGTTTCTTCCAAATTTTGATTGTCTAAAAAGGATTGTTGTTTCGTTGCCTTTCTAGACTGCATTTGTTCTTTGCTTTCTAAGAACTGCACTTCATTAACGACTATTTCAGTCACATACACACGCTGACCTTGTTGATTTTCATAATTACGTGTCTGAATACGTCCTTCGCAGGCAATCAAGCTACCTTTCACAAGATGATTAGCAATCGTTTCTGCAAGTTTTCGCCAACTGATACATTGGATGAAATCCGTTTGCCTCTCTCCATTCCCATCACTAAAGTTACGTTGCACTGCTAAAGTAAAAGTTGCAACTGCTATTCCTTGTGACGTATATCTTAACTCAGGATCTTTTGTTAACCGACCAATAAGTTGAACATGATTCAGCATGATTATCATTCCTTTCTTTTCTATTTCTTCCTATCATTACTTTGAATGACTATATCTTTTAAATCTTGAAGGCATTTCTTTTGAATCGTGCTAGGAGCACTTAATTTTGTTATATAGCTAAATATATCCTTTAATCTAACTTTCCAATTTGCTGGACGATTATAGTCTAATTGTTCTAACACGTTAATATATCCCTCTAAATTCAAATCCACAACATTCATTTGATTGAGTGCAACTATTTTTTTTGCAATTATTTTCATTGCGTGGTTATAAGAAATATTGCCTGTCATTAATATAATGCAATCAAGAAGTGTTTCATAATCTGGAAAGTCTTGAAATAATAAATTAGAATAAGCAGCTACTCTATCTCCATAAATCACGCTAATTTCCTTAGATTTTTCGGGAATTTGAGAAAAATCCTGTCCAACCATCATACTTACGATTCGATAAGGAATTTTTCCATAAGGAACTTTAGTTAAATACGTGACTAAATGTGTCTCTTTTTCATTCATCTGGTTAGCTTCCTTTCAAAATTTTTTAATGATATAATTATTCAGAGGTGATTTACTTGAATAATAGTGAAAAAATTTTATCCAAATTTATATTGCCGTTTGCAAAACAAGAATTAGCTGTTACTAATTTTCTTATATTCGCTATACTATGGTTACGTTTATTTCCTAATTCAAATTATTTTCTCCAGTCTATAGAAAATAAATATAAATTATTTCATCAATTGGATAGCTGGCTGCATATTCAATTCATCTATGATAACGGCATATTTATTTTATTTTCACTAATTGGATTCTATATCCTACATGTATTGATTAAATCACTAGTGCTCTTTTCTATCAATCCAATATATGCTTCACAGGGAACAATTACCCACATAAGCCCTTATATTAAGTATTTTAGTCTATTGCTTGTTCTTATTTCGAATTATAAGCAAACATCTTTTTTAAAATACTTTCTTTCCCATTTAGCGATTACTGAAAGATTTTATCCAGGATACCTTCTATCGTTTATCCTTATTTATTTCTATTATCCTGAGTTTTTAAATTTAAAATCTGCTATTCAAGGTATAGAAAATTTGAAGCATAAAACAGGAGTCATATTTTTTAGTTATTTAGTTCTATGTTTATTAAGTTTTATTATATTTGCCCTAAAGTAAAATAATAATATTTCAAATAAAATCCATAAATCTTTTAAGTGTTTCTTCAAGGCATGTTAGTACTTCATCCCTATACAGTGCTAATATGCCTTCATCTCTTGTTAAAATATCATTGTCTATCTGTTCATAATGAGCTTCCTCAATTAATATAATCAGAGGAAATCTATCCATCTCTATATGAAATTCATTTTCTTTTTCTATAAAATTACATACTTCTTTCAAAGAATTTGCTTTAATTAATAGTTTTTCCTTTGCCGTCATTACTAAGTAAATTTGCTCAACAAAATAGTGTCGGGGAAGTGTCAATAAATCATCTAACTTATATTGACTTATATCTATATATTTCACTTCCATATCCACCTTATCTTCATTCATCATGATTATCATTCCTTTCTCAATTCCAAAAATCTTCTGTATAATTTACGGTCTCGTAATATCCATCTAACTTGTTCAATTGTTTCAACTTGTTGTATGCATATAAAGTTGCCTTCACATCTTCTAAAGCCAAATGCGGACAGTAATTATATCCAAAATATGCTGCACAAGTGGTTAGTTTTTGCCATTTATAATCACCAAAGTATTCACTCCATTCACCATATACAGGAGCAAAAGCTTTCATGATATCTATCGTTTTCTTTCCTTCAAAATTTATCCCTATATTTTCCAAAAATGTAATATCAAAATTGATATTATAGCCAACTAACAATTCGGATTGATTGACAATTTTTTGTATTTGCTTTTTGTAATCAGAAATATTCGGGCAATTTTTAACCATCTCAGGACTAATTTTATGAATTTCTTGTGCTTCAAACCAACTCTTTTTGTGAGTTGGTTTGAACAGCTGATCTAGCAATAATTTGCCATTGCCATCAATAATGGACAATTGCAAAATTTCATCACCATACGTTAATCCCGTTGTTTCTGTATCAAAAACTATCAAATTCATTTTTAAGCTCCTTTCACGCTTGTCGATAAATTAAACTAAAGCAAGTCATTCAAAGTATTTAATTTTTCATCCGTTTGTAACAACAATTCAAAATACTCGTCAATTGCTTGATCTAAGTGTGACATATAGCTTTCTCCAGTTGCCATCTTCATCAATTCTAGCTTTCGATAGCTAGATTCTTTGATTTTAATACTTTTATATTTGACATATGCAACCTTTTCCGTTGGCTGAACTGCTGATTGTTGCTGCCTTAATTGCCTGGTGGATTGATAATTGTCTTTTAAAAATTGGTCATATCGGCTACTCATCTAAGCTACCTCCCTTTCAATTTCTTGTATCTTAACTACTAAATTTTGAAAGAAAGCGTCAATTGTTTCAAAACCTGCTCTATTCTTTTTGGCAGCGTCCGAACAATAGACGGATTGCTTTTCATACAATAAATCTAACTGGGGCAAGTAGCCTACATAATTATCAAATCTTTCCAATGTTTGAATGAGCTCTTTTGAACGATTGGCACGTTTATCTATTCTGTTTGCCATCAAAAGAACTTGAGTATTTGTATCAAAATCAATGTTTAATTCATTGACAAACGTACTCAAATGAAGGGCGGCAGAAAAATCATCCACACCTGGCATAGCGATTGATAAAACAATATCACTCGCAATCAATGCGTTCTGAGTGAGTATTCCTTCATCATTTTCTGTATCAATCAAGATATAATCATAGTTTTCTGATAGATACGCATAATTTTTAGCAATCCATTTAGCTAAAATAATTTCTCTTTGTCTCCTGGAAATAAGTCTTTCTTTTAGGGCAGAGACAAGCTTATGACCAGGTATTAAATCGAGATTTTCTTTTATGCTAAATGGATGAACATTTCCTTTTTCAAATAAATCAATGACTGTATTTTCAGTGGATTCAAATTCACCAAATCCAGTCGTCAAATTACCTGAATCATCTAAATCTATCATGAGTACTTTAGAAAATAGTCTTAATTTTTCTGCTAAATTTTTAACGGTGGTAGTTTTTCCTACGCCACCCTTATCTGAGTTTGCACTAATAACCAACATATTAATTCGCTCCCTTTCTGTTTTTGGTGTTTGCAGCAGTTTTAATTAATTTAGAAAATTTATCCGTTTTAACCAATTTTCCATTCAAAGTTTCAGCCACCAACAAATTGCCAACTTTAATCGTCACAATATGTTTAATGATTGCATAGAATGGTTCGTTGATTTTTACATCAGCTTTGCGTCCATCAATAATTGCTTTACCTTGTGGGACGTATAAACCATCCTTTCTGATATCCGCAATTCTATGCTTGTAAGCTGCGTCTAATTTTGCTGTTGCATTACCAAAAGTGGCAAGGTAGCGTAAGTCACGCTGAAAAATAGTGTTTTTATTGTTTTCCATACTTCTTTTCCTCCTTAGGAATATTATTGAAGTCCCGAATTTACGGGGTGCTGAAGTCAAACGTATTGACTTTCGGTGTTTTTTACGCAGAATTTTTAGTCTAGAAATTCCAACTCTTGTGCTATTTCTAATATAGCTACGTTAGTGACTGGGGGTAGTTCTGTCTCTACCTACTGTCTCCCTCATTTCTCTTTTTTATCCCATAGTCACGCTGATCAGGGCGACAGGTTTTTATTCAGTTATCAAAGACCAAGCAGTTTAACGACTTGCTAAGGTCAAAGGTTTAGTGGATTGTTTTTACTTTTTCCTGGTTTGCCAGGGTTTGATTGAGAGCTTGCTGCAATGAATCATATAATTTTTCTCCATGATTCAATTGATGAAACTCGCCGCCATTCCCTATTTCTTTAAAGAAGTCAGGATAAAGATAATAACCTTCAACTTGTCTTTCAAAGCGGAAGTAAATATTTTCTAGTCCTTCCAGCTGAAAAGAACCAAAGCGACCATCTTCTGGCATTGTGAGTGATGAAATTTTGTATGCTAACATTTTCAACACCTTCTTTATGCGAATTTATGTGTAGACGTTCGTAAAATGGAATCAATATCTGCATTTGATAAAGTAGCGTCAAGATAATCATTAAATCTAACAGTTTCGGTTTCATAAATAACAGCTGGATTATCAGTTACTGTCAATAAGCATTTCTTCCAAAAGTTCATCATCATTTTATAAAAGTAGCCAAACACATCTTTAATTCCTTGTTCCTTCCAATTGCCTAATCGATATGTTTTTACAAATTTGTTTACTTCTCTATCAAGCTCTTCAGAGAAAATATCGCCATAGATTTTGTGACCAGCATTTAAATCTTTTTCAACTTTTCGTTTGGATTCATAGATTTTAGAAATAAGTTTCAACCCATCTTTCCCAAATTTAGATAATAATTCAGTCGATTGTTCAGAAAGTAAAGGATATTTCTGAGTAGCAACTAAATTTTCATCTGCTATCAATTCGGAATGATTTTCTTGTTTCGATACTGGTTTCGATTGAGTATCTTCTATTTTTGTATTCAATTTATTTATAGTTAATTTATTACCTGCTGATTTTGAACAGTCCATTTTGGACTGTTCAAAATCAACATCCCAAATATTTTCCTCATTTTTGGAGTGTTGATTTTCAACATTCCAAATTTCATTATCCGATAAAGATTGATTTTTCAGTGTTTCTGAATTTATTTTGTTTTTTCTACTCTTTCTTTCAATCAAAGGGACTCTTTCAAATCCTGAAGAAAGCAAATCAGATTCAATCGCCTGAATATCTTCTTCATCAAATTTTTCTTGAGTGAAATAATATTGATAGATATACTTCTTGCCATCTCGTTTACGAAAAGCAATGAGATAGTTCTGACTCATCAGCTCATTCCAGATTCGATCGATACAAGTACGCTTATTATGCTTAAAAGCCTTTTGTAGTTGCGTTTTATGAAACACGTAACTTTCTGGCATACTTTCCATGTAGGCAAGTAATCCTCTAGCCTCTAAGCTCAAATCATCATTTTGTAGCATTTCTCGTTTTATGCTCTCATAGCCTTTGTTTTTAACATATTTTTGCGTTGCGCCTGCCATATTTATTCCTCCATTCATTTCCTCCGCCAAAGGAAAAGCTCTTTATAAAGCAGGTCGTGGGAATCGAACCCACCTTAACCATTACCTGCGATTGTTTAACCTATAAATTGGCGGATAGGTTAAACATAGGGGGAATGAATATGCCTCAGAGGGCAATGAGTTAGTTATAACTAAACTCAATACAAATATTTGGACTTGCACCAAAAGTACTACTGTCTAGCTATTTGTTTCCCGTAAAAAAGTTTTCCGCCTAAACCAAAAAAGAGGATAGATTTCTCTATCCTCAAATATTGATTTATTCACTTTTTTTACATCTAACTAAATTCTAGACACTTACATCGCAGTACCATGACTACGATTTTATTTCCACATCTCTGATGCTATCACTTGTTTTAACGAACCAATAGCTAATTCATATGAAAAATAAATGAATCATCATGTAAATTCATCTATCATTCTCCATTCAATTAACTTTTTAGACACCGCACCAGTCAAAATAAAAGCTAATTCATACAATTGATTTTTCGAAAGTTTTAAGTGACGTAAATAAGCTATTAGTATACTTCTAGTCTGAAAATCATCTAATTCTGTATATTTTTCAACATTGTTTAATAAATCAATAAATTGTAGAAAAGCTACATTATTTTTTGTAACTGAAATGATTGGTTTTCTAATTCTTAATTTTTGTGTACCGACTTGCACATTCCTTCCATTAGTGGCTTCTTTATTTGTTACAACATCTAATACAGCTGGTACTTGAGAAGTAATTCCTAACTGATTGGCAAGACTAATACCTGTAATAAAACCAAACACTTCTCCTTGATTTTCAATATATTTACGCATGATTACTACATTAGGATTAAGATAACTTTGATTTAATACCGAAGATTGTTTAGGGATATAATAAATTCCTTTGTCATATCGTTTTAGAAAACCACTATTGTTCAGCCTTTTTACAGATTGACGAACCGCATTTTCAGACATTCCCTCTATGCTTAAATCATTCAAAAAAATCGGTTCATTTTCTCCATACTCTTCTAACAAGAAATCCTTTATCATCCACTCACCCCATCATCTATTGTACCATTTTTATATAAATACAATCAACTTTTGTGTCACAATTTTCCCAACATGCACGAAAAAAATCGCAGTACCAAGACTACGATTTTCTTACCTTATGCTTTTTCTAATAAACCACGATCGATAAATCCATCCATCAAGAAATAGAATTTATCTTGCAACATTTTATGCTGTTCGCTCTTGAAAATATTGACTGCTTTTAGACCTGTTGCATTGGTAATCGACATTTTTAAAGTTTGAAGGTCTTTAGAAACAGTTATTTTTAATTTAAAGCCTTCCTTACTTTGAGGAGTTGCTTCTAATGAACGAATCAGTTGGAAGTTGCCTCCATTTGTTTCAACAAAACCATTATCACGCAAAGTATAACGTTTTGCATTTGGGTTCATTTGGTATTTGACAGCTGAACCTAAAACTGTTGCTGTTTTTTCAAAAGCCATAAATCTAGCCTCTTTTCATGTTTTTCTTTATTTTATCACAGCTTTTGTCATCTGAAAACCTTTGCCTAATTTTAAGAAAACATTTTTTACGCTTTTTGAAGTTTGCGCACGACTTGTCCTAATTGTTGGGCTAGTTGTTCTACTTCGTCTAACGTATTGCCAAGGCCAAAACTTACACGAATAGCGGTATGAATTTTTTCATCATTTTTCCCATACATCGCTTCTAATACATGGGAAGGATTAACATTACCTGCTGTACATGCCGAACCTGTTGAAATGGCCATGTTTGCTAAATCTAAATGCATCAAAAGCATTTGATTATTCACTTGATCAAAGGAAAGATTCCACACTTGTGACAATTTATTGGCTTCATCGCCGTTCACTTGATAACGAACCTGTTGTTGAGATAAACCTTCTAGAAAATGCTGACTTAACGCTTGCATCTGTGCCTGTTCTTCAGCTAAATGTTCATGGTGAAATTGCGCCACTTCAGCCATCGCACAAATCGCGGGTAAATTTTCCGTTCCAGCCCGACGCTTTTCTTCTTGCTCGCCACCATGTGTGATTGGCTGTAATTTCACGCTATCTTTTTTATAAAGAAAACCAATTCCTTTAGGGCCATTGATTTTATGGGCAGAAATACTTAATAAATCTATGCCTAATTCTTCTGGAAAAATCGCCACTTTTCCATAAGCTTGTACCGCATCCGTATGAAAAACAGCGGGATGGTCTTTTAAGATTTCACCAATTTGGACAATCGGTAATAAGTTACCCGTTTCATTATTCGCAAACATGATTGAGACTAAAATCGTATCTTCACGCAACGCTTGTTTAAAGTCAGCTAGCGAAATTTGTCCTTTAGCATCCACTGGTAAGTAGGTCACTTCAAAGCCTTGTTTTTCTAAGTAATGTAAAGTCTCCATAACGGCTGGATGCTCGATGCTTGTAGAGATGATGTGACGTCCTTTCGCTTGATTGGCAAAAGCGGCGCCAATAATGGCATAGTTATCGCCTTCTGTTCCCCCGCTGGTAAAAATAATTTCATGAGGTTTAACCTTTAAAGTTTTAGCAATGACTTGGCGCGCCTTTTCTAAATATTCATGAGCTTTGCGACCATATTGATGAATGCTAGATGGATTACCAAACACCTCATTCATGATAGCAGTCATTTTTTCAATGGCCACTGGATGCATAGGCGATGTTGCTGCATGGTCAAAATACATAAAATCTACTTCCTTTACTAACAAATAAGCCAAATCAGCTTACTAAACTTCGCAATTTCTGTCAAGTAAACTCATTTGGCTAAACGTTTATTTTTGATCTTCAATAGATAGGCGGAATAAAGGACTCATTGGGGTATTTTCTTGGATACGTTTCATCGCTTCACCCATTAAATCCGCACAAGTAATATAATGAAGGACATTTGGCTTGCGACTA
>JAEWFE010000144.1 GCA_023389005.1 Bacillota bacterium | reverse complement strand
TTTATTTGTAAATAGACACCAGCCGATTACCATTGCCACTATGCCAGCAACACTTAACCCAATAAATGGTGCAAGTGCAAATTTATCCATCGGCATCTTAGCTAATAGATCAAATAGCGACGTATGCACCACCCATTTTGGCAAATCTAACAAGACTGCAAAATATGTTACACAAAAACTATAGCCTAATAAGCCATAGACGAGCCACCCAAAAATGGCAGGTAAACTTAAACTCAACAACATCAAACCAACAAATAGACACACTAAAGGCCATTGATTCATCGCCGCTTTTAAGCAAGTCCAGACAAAATCATAATTCTCTGCCTTCATCGAACTTACCGCAGCTATCCCTAGACTTGCCCCATTCAATGCAACAGCTAGTAAACCAAACACCAACGACAAAAATAAAGTAGATAAGTAGATTTTTCCGCGACTCACTCGGTGCACCACTAGATAGCCTAAGCGCGATTTGGCTTCTTCCGTATGTACTTTACGCACCACGACTAACGGCATCACTAATCCAATGGCCGTCATAACAACCATAATTAAAGAAGTGAAAGAATCAGTTAACCTAGAAGCATCATTGGCAAACATTTGGCTGATTAATTCATTGCTGCTCACAAAAGTATCAATATCTCCGTAAATCGAACCATACATTAAAGCGACTATCACCTCCGCTATCAACCAAGCAATGATTGTTCCTTTATTCAGATAAAAGATAAATCCTAAAGGTGTCGTTAAATAGCCTTTTGCTTGTGTTTTTCCTTTGCGCGCCGCTAACAGACTGGCTCCTAAATCGCGCTGACTCTCTAGCTTCATACCTACGAGGAATAAAACCAAAGTGAGTACGAGTAACGCTGAGGTGTAGTTCAAATTATTACGAAGGAAAGGCTGACCTAAATATATCCAAGCAAGCGGATTGATTTTAGAAAAGTCAAGATTGCTGACATCGGTACTAGCTCTCAATAAATAAAGTAAACCGACGATACTAAAGAAAATACCGCGTGCCTGCGAGCTAGTCGGAAAAATTTGGGCACAGACATAAGCGAGACTTGCACCCAATAAACTTGCCAAACCGATAGAACTAGCAAAATACATACTGCCAGCAACATCTACTGTTTGAACACGATAAGAGACTAAAAGCCCACTAATCAGTGCGACCATTAAAATCGTATGCATCAAGACCAGTAAAATAGCCGCCATACTATAAGCCCTAGCACCAATTCCTAGCGATTTAAGAATTTCTAACTGACCATTTTCTTCGGTCTTTCTTGTCTGCTCAATCATAAAGCTACCGGCAATCATCATCGTAACGACAGCGATAAAAAGCGTCATTTCATGGCCATACATCACCCCAACTGTATAATTGTTCGCTACATCAACCGGTAATGGTCCAACAATTACTGCCATGGCGGGATTTTGCATCGTGACAAATAAGCCGACTTTCCCTTGGTCTTCCGCAATTTTTTCAAAAGCAGGGACATAACCACTAGCAAAAGCCGTTAATCCAAACAACCAAAGTGCAAGCCACAACCACTTTTGACGCAATTGAAAACGTAACAAGGTAAAGGTTTGCGCAAAATTATTTTCCATTACACTCACCCCTTATTTTTTCACTTGATAATGGCGCATAAATAATTCTTCTAAAGTTGGTGGTAAGATTTCTAACTTTTGCACCTGATAGTGATTTAATTCTTTTAATAATTCGTCTAAAGCTTGATGATCAATCGAGAAGGTCGCTTGATTTTGCCCAGTCTGTGTCCAATTATGAATAAAACTTAAATTTTCTAATGTCGCAATATTTTCTTTTAAGGCTAAATGAACCGTACTACGTGTTAAATGGCGTAATTGTTCTAAAGTCCCACTTTCCACGACACGTCCTTCTTGAATGATAACCACCCGATCTGCCAAACGTTCCACTTCACTCAAGATATGCGAAGATAGCAAGACGGCCTTTTGTTCCGCTTTAAGACGTGCGACCTCATCTTGAAAGACGCTCTCCATTAAGGGATCTAAGCCACTCGTTGGTTCATCTAAAATGTAAAGCTCACAATCTACCGCCAAAGCTGCAATTAAGCCAACTTTTTGCCGATTTCCTTTTGAATAACTCTTGACCTTTTTGGATAAATCTAGCTGAAATTTTCGGACAAGCTCCTCTTTCTTGGCTTGATTTCCTTTACCGTGTAATTTCATCAATAAGTCAATCGTCTGCCCGCCTGTCAAGTTCTCCCATAAAGCTAAATCTCCTGGAACATAAGCGATGGATTCATGAATGGCTAAAGAATCTTGCCAGGCATCCTTACCAAATATAGTGACTGTACCACCAGATTTTTTCAATAATCCCAACATAATCCGAATGGTCGTGGACTTTCCTGCGCCATTTGGTCCGATAAAACCGACAACCTCTCCTGGATAAATTTCAAAACTGACTTCTTTTAGTGCCGTAGTTTTCCCAAAATTTTTGGATAATTGGGCAATTTTTACAATAGGTTTCATTTCTTACACCTTCTTTTTTTGAACTAAAAAGATAATTTCAGTTCAATAATAAACATCTAGCATTGACTTGTCAATATGATTTGAACTTATTTCGTCAATACAGTTCACAAAATTTCTTTTTTTAGTTATAATTGAATACAGAAAATGACGGAAAGGATAATCGTAATGAATGGATTTGAAAGGCGTAGTGCCAAAAAAAGAGAACAAATTTTACAAACAGCTTTAGAAATTATGAATCATCCAAATGGCATTAATAATCTAACCGTTCAAAAAATTGTGGAAGCCACTGCCATTTCTAAAGCCACCATTTTTAAGTATTTTGAAACCAAGGAAAACCTCATCCAAGAAACTTTTTTCTACTATTTAAATCAAATGAAGCAAAAAAGTGAAGTCATCCTCGCTAAAAACAAAAGCTTCAATGAAACTTTTATGGCATTAACCCAACTAAAAGTCGATACGATTGCTCAAACCGAACAACAATTTTACCTAGATTTAATGCGCTATTATACCCAAACAAGCGACCAAAAACTGGCTCAAAAAATGAATGATTATACGCAAGAATCTTTTGGAGTAATGAAGAAATTATTGCAACAAGGACGCAAAGAAGGTGCGATTGACGAAAAATACAGTGATGAATTTTTACTACTTTATACGCAGGCAATGGTTAATGGTTTCTCCCATCCAGAAATCTATCAGGAAGCTTTGCCGTTTACTGAAGATTGGACAGAAGTATTATTAAAAGGCATCGCACCTACTCCAAAGACTGAATAAAATAAATGGATGCTATATTAAAAAACATTAAAAAATATCAATAATTTTCAAATTATACACAGTGAAATGTGTACTTTCAATATTTAGATTTCATTCTATTATTATGGACTGAAATAAGATAATTATTTTTTCGTGTCAAAAAAATAATTATCTTATTCTTTCACTTTTATTATTTAAGGTTTATTTTTATAAAATATTATATTATCAAACACCCACACCCTAAAAATTTAGGTAGTTATTTGTAACCAATTCCAAAATAATCAACTTGTTCATTTTTAGGGGATAAAAATACTATAATTCAATTTTTTTATTCATTTAAATAACCAATTTATTTATGTTTTCGCTTTACAAATTATTATGTTTTGAGTTAAAATATAGAAAAGAGCATAAGGGGTGAATGTTATGCGTCGTAAAGTTTATACGAAAGATCAGATATTGAAAGCGGCACATGAAGTTGTTTTAGAGAGTGGTTTTGAAAAGTTTACTGCCCGTAACGTAGCCAAGAAGATGGGCATTTCTACGCAGCCAATCTATCTTGAGTTTAAGAACATGGAAGACTTAAAACGAACACTATTACAAAAAATCGAAACAGATTTAACCCGTAAATTTATGAGTCAACCAATCACAGGCGATTTGATTGTAGATGCTCCCGTTCACTATGTTGAGTTCGCCTTGAAAAAACCTAAATTATTCAAAGCCTTATTTGTTGATCCAAAAGGCGGCGGACCTATCATGTATGAATATTCTGTAGAGTTCTACAAAGAATTATCTAAACAAAGTCGTCGTTTCGGCAAATTACCTAAAGAAGACTTCGAATTATTACATTTAGAAGCGTGGATTGTCGTTAATGGTCTAATTACCATGTTACTTGCAGGTATCATCACATTAACACGCGAAGAATTAATCGAATTAGTTCAACAGTTAATTGAAGACATTTCAGAAGGTAAGAAGTTCAAATTTGATGTCACTGATTACATCAACAAAGCTTAATATGATTGTTACATAAATCTAGCTCACATGGATGGGCTAGATTTTTTTATGTCAAAATACGCAAAAAGTCTTGATAGCTATCGATGCAGATAACCATCAAGACTTCTTTTGACTTATCTATTATTTTACTTGAGAAATCAGCTTTTCTTGGGCTTTTTGTTCTAATCTCTCAAAAAAGACTAACACTCGCTCCATAATTAGACCGGTGGTAATCACACAAATAATGGTGCCGATACCAAAACTTTGGCTACCTAATAGTAAACCGATAACCACC
>JAEWFE010000134.1 GCA_023389005.1 Bacillota bacterium | reverse complement strand
GTACGTGCCTATGCGGTAAATGCGACGGATACTGTGGCTGAAGCGCAACGCAGACATGAAACATGGCATACGGCATCGGCTGCTTTAGGTCGTGCCTTAGTGGGAACCTTGCTTTTAGGATCGACTTTAAAAGGTGAAGATAAATTAACGGTTAAAATTATGGGCGATGGGCCTGCTGGAGCGATTATTGTCGATGGAAATGCCAAAGGAGAAGTTAAAGGGTACATCCAAAATCCGAAAGTTGCCCTACCATTAAATGCACAAGGTAAGATTGATGTCAAAGGAGCAGTCGGGACACAGGGGCTATTTACCGTCATTAAAGATTTAGGACTTAAAGAACCATTCACTGGACAAACCCCGATTGTATCTGGTGAGCTAGGGGAAGATTTCACCTATTATCTAGCTTCTTCTGAACAAATCCCTTCAGCAGTTGGTTTAAGTGTCTTGGTAAATCCAGATGACACCATTCAAACAGCTGGTGGATTTATGCTACAAATCATGCCGGGTGCAAGTGAAGAGCTGATTTCACGCCTAGAGCAAAAATTAGCCAGTCTGCCACGTGTATCTAGTCTTTTAGATAGTGGCATGACGCCTGAGCAAATTTTAGAAACCATTTTGGATGACACGACCATTTTTTATCTTGAAACTCAACCTGTTTGCTTCAAATGTGATTGTAGTAAAGACAAATTTGCTGCGGCTTTAATTACATTAGGAAGTCAAGAATTACAAGAAATGATAGATGAAGACCATGGTGCAGAAACAGTTTGCTCTTTTTGCGGGAATAAATATCACTTCTCTGAGCAAGACTTACAAGGATTAATCACAGAAATTGAGGAAAACAAATGACAAATACTTGGAAAATAGGCGATGTGGAAATTAAAAACCGAGTTGTAGTGGCACCGATGGCAGGAATTTCTAATGCGGCATTTCGGGTGACAGTCAAAGAAGCAGGAGCCGGTCTGGTTGTATGTGAGATGATTAGTGATCAAGGGATTCATTTTCGCAATAAAAAGACTTTAGATATGCTTTACATCGATGAGCGTGAATATCCGTTAAGCGTGCAAATCTTTGGTGGCAATAAAGATAGCTTGGTGGAAGCAGCTCAGTTTGTTGAAGCGAATACCAAAGCAGCCATTATCGACATTAACATGGGTTGTCCGGTAAATAAGGTAATCAAAGCTGAAGCCGGTGCTAAATGGCTATTAGATCCAGATAAAGTCTATGAAATGGTCGATGCAGTATCTTCTGCGGTGAAATTACCCGTAACTGTGAAAATGCGTACGGGTTGGGACGAAGCACATTTATTTGCTGTGGAAAATGCCAAAGCGGCTCAAGCAGGAGGTGCAGCGGCTTTAGCAATGCATGGTCGAACACGCGTGCAAATGTATGAAGGACATGCCAACTGGGAAATCTTGCGTCAAGTCAAAGAAAACATCGACATTCCATTTATGGGCAATGGCGATGTCCGCACACCAGAAGATGCAAAGAAAATGTTAGAGGAAGTCGGCTGCGATGCGGTGATGATCGGTCGGGCTGCTTTAGGTAATCCATGGATGATTAAACGCACGGTGCATTATCTTGAAACGGGTGAATTATTACCTGAACCAACCCCACGTGAGAAAATTGATATTGCAAAAGTCCACTTTGAACGTTTGATTAACTTAAAAGGGGAAAAAGTCGCTTCTCGTGAATTCCGTCAACATGCTGCTTACTATCTAAAAGGCATTCCACGTGCGGCTAAAGTCAAAGCAGCGATTAACCAAACGGAAGATAAAGCAACAATGATTCAATTATTGGATGACTTCTTGAAAAAAACGGAGGAAAATCCTGTTGTGCGATAATAGATAGACGAAAAAAATCAAGCCATTCCTAAATTTTGCTTGATTTTTTCGCCTTTCATTGGCAATATTATGAATGAGTGCAAATTTTGAAACGGAGGAAAATATCTTGACTGAAATTGAAAGACAAGAAGAGTTGAATGACCAAATGTTGGTTCGTCGTGAAAAAATGGAACGACTAATCGAACAAGGCATTGATCCATTCGGTAAACGTTTTGAGCGTACCCATAACTCAAAAGAATTACACGAAGCTTATGATGACAAAACAAAAGAAGAATTACATGACTTAAACTTAAAAGCTAGCGTTGCCGGTCGTATGATGACCAAACGTGGTAAAGGGAAAGCTGGTTTTGCGCATTTACTAGATCGCGAAGGCCAAATCCAAATCTACGTGAGAAAAGATGAAGTCGGCGAAGAAGCATATGAATTATTCAAACAAGCAGACTTAGGGGACTTTTATGGTGTGACTGGTCAAATTATGAAGACCAATACCGGTGAAGTGTCAATCAAGGCAGAAACTTTTGAAATTTTATCTAAAGCATTGCGTCCATTACCTGATAAATATCACGGACTAACCAATGTCGAACAAAGATATCGTCAACGTTACTTAGATTTAATCAGTAACCGCGAAAGTTTTGACCGCTTTATGAAACGTAGCCAAATCATTAGTGAAATCCGTCGTTACTTAGATTCTCAAGGCTATATCGAAGTTGAAACACCAGTCTTACACAATCAAGCAGGAGGTGCAGCGGCTCGTCCATTTATCACGCACCATAATGCCCTAGATACCGACCTTTATCTACGTATCGCTTTAGAGTTACACTTAAAACGTTTGATTGTCGGCGGTATGGAAAAAGTATACGAAATTTCTCGTGTGTTCCGTAATGAAGGGATTGATACGACTCATAACCCTGAATTTACCATGTTAGAAGCATATACTGCTTACACTGATTATAAAGATGTAATGGACCTTACAGAAGGCATTATCCGCAATGCTGCTCAAAAAGTGTTAGGTACAACTGAAATTAGTTATGATGGAGAAGCGATTGATTTGACTTCACCATTTAGACGTTTACACATGGTAGATGCCGTGAAAGAAAAAACAGGTGTTGACTTCTGGCAAGATATGACACTTGAACAAGCTCGTCAATTAGCTAAAGAACATAATGTAGAAATTACTGATGCGATGGAAATCGGTCATATTATCAATGAATTCTTTGAAACATTTGTAGAAGATACTTTACGACAGCCTACTTTTGTTTATGGTCATCCAGTGGCTGTTTCTCCACTTGCGAAGAAAAATCCTGAAGATCCTCGCTTTACTGACCGTTTTGAGTTGTTCATCGTGGGTAAAGAGTTTGCCAATGCCTTTACGGAATTGAATGACCCAATCGATCAAAGAGAACGTTTTGAAGCGCAAGAACGTGAACGCGCAGCTGGTAATGATGAAGCGCATGGTGTGGATGAAGATTTCCTAGAAGCGCTAGAACATGGACTTCCACCAACCGGAGGCCTAGGAATCGGTATCGACCGTCTAGTGATGTTACTAACTGATTCTCAATCAATCCGTGACGTCTTATTATTCCCAACCCTTAAGAACGTCGAAAAATAAGCATAATATACAAACAACGCCTAGAAGTGGGAGCTTGCAACCTGCTTTTAGGCGTTGTTTTGCATTAAAATTGCAAAGTTCTCTAAATCTAGCTTTGTGGTAGAATAAAGAGGACAGTAAGAGGAGGTTTGGCGAATGGCTTATAGTGAATTGATTAAAAACTTCAGCAAAATTCGGAGTTATATGCGCGACTTTTATGTGTATGGTTTTAAGAGTCGTGAGGAGTTTACGCAAAAAAGTAGTCGTTCTTATGATGATGAGCGCAGAAGAGTAGCTAGCTGGCTAGAGGAATATATGCAGTTTCATCAAGATAAAGAAGGGAAGCAGGTGTTTTTAAGTATCGATAGTCGCCAAATTGTCCAAAATCCTTTTTATCAAGCATGGAAAGCTAAGAGTTTTACGCCAGGTGATATTACCTTGCACTTTTATCTGATGGGCATCTTGAGTCAACAGGCACGGTTAAGTTTGTCCGAAATAATGGATGAGCTGGATGAAATTTTGCAACATTTTCCCAATACACGGCTTTTTGATGAATCCACTGTGCGCAAGAAATTAAAAGAATATGTCGCTGAGGGGCTAGTTCTTCAACAAAAGCAAGGGCGCAAGATGTATTATACTTTAGCCCCGATTGACAGCTTGCCCCAGACGGACTTTTTGGACTTTTTTGCGGAAGTTGCGCCTTGTGGGGTAGTGGGCTCGACGATTTTGGATAAACTTCCACCCCATCAAAGCCCGTTTCGCTTCAAGCATCATTATTTGACTAGCGCGCTAGATAGTGAGATTTTGTATCAATTTTTGCAAGCAATTAGTCAGCAACGTGAAGTAGAAATTCAAAGAGTATCTCGCGAGCAGAAAGAGGCGATTGTCCCTTTAAAAATTTTAGTCAGTGTGCAAAATGGCCGCCAATATCTGATGGCCTATAGCAAGAAGTATGCGCATTTGATTTCTTTACGCCTGGATTTAGTCGAATCGGTGAACTTAAAAGAAGAGTGTCCGCAGTTTGAGGCGTATTTGACACTTTTCCTACAAGTCAAAAAGCATATCTGGGGAGTAAGTTTTGGCAATTTAAGGCAAACAGCTACTGAAACGGTCACCTTTACCATTCGCTTTGAAAAGTATGAAGCGCATATTTACAAGCGGCTATTGCGAGAAAAACGGCTAGGTACAGTGGAGTTGCTGGATGGTTATACAGCTCGATTTAGTGCAGAGGTCTATGATAGTGCAGAATTATTGCCATGGATTCGTACCTTTATTTGTCGGATTACGGCGATTTCTTTTTCTAATCCAGAGGTAGCTCAGCGTTTCCAACAAGATTTAAAGCAGATGTATCAATTATATGGAGTGGAGTGAGACGATGTTTTTCAATGAAATTTACGGTGTTTACTATCAAACGCTAGCGACAATTTTAAAGCAAGCCTGCAAAAAGCCGATTACAACAAGTCAAATCCAACAAATCATTCACCAACACGCTTTTTTAGAAAGCGGCTTAACGATTGAACAAGCTTTAAAAGATCAGACTTGGCCTTTTCTTTTGCCAGATGGTCGCGCGTTGATGGATAAGGTGCCGCAATCCCCTTTGACGAACTTACAGAAAAGTTGGTTAAAAGCGATTTTGCAAGATCCACGCATTCGTTTATTCTTGACCGATGAGCGCACTTCTCTAGATTTGTCTGAAGTCGAACCGCTATTTTCTCAAGAGGCGCTAGATTATTTTGATCGCTATCAGGATGGAGATGGTTATACCAATCCTGAATATATCGCGCACTTTCGCTTGATTTTATCTGCTATTACGCTTCGTCAACCTTTAAAAGTTAAGCTACATAATCGTTATGGCAAGGTCATTCGCCGAGTTTTTGTGCCACAATTTTTAGAGTACTCCGAAAAAGAGGATAAGTTTCGCGTCTATTGTCGGACGGAAAAACAGGGCTTTTATTTAAATGTTGGTCGTTTGCTAACTTGTCAGGTGTATGACGGCGAGCTGACGATTCAAAAACTTAAGGCTAAAAAGTCGATTGTGACGATTAAAATTACCGATGAGCGAAATGCATTGAATCGGGTGTTGCTGCACTTTGCCCATTTTGAAAAGCAAGTGACTCGCCTAGATGACAAAACCTATTCTATGGATTTGTATTATTCGCCTAAAGATAAGACGGAGCTTTTGATTCGCGTGCTCTCATTTGGTCCGTTTGTCGAAGTAGTGGCCCCGGAAGATTTTCGCCAACAATTAATTAGTCGGCTTTCTCAACAAAAAAGTCTGGATTTACGTTAAGTTCGCAACTTTTTTTCCGTGATAACTTCCATTTGTTAGGCTAGAATCATCTTGTAAGCAAAACAAAGGTGCATACAGCAAACTTACTTAAATTGGAAACTTCCTGTTACGAAGAATGTCGCACCTTGAATAAAGGCACATACAGCAATGATTCACAATCAAGTATAAAAATGGAAAAGAGATGATGGGTGCCTTGTGCTTACCTTATGAAAGAATGGGGGACGAGCAAATGTTAGCAGAATTGAAACAAGCCAACAACTATACAACAACTGAAAACGGAGCGATGACGTATCAATCCACAATGAGTGCTTGCTTGGATTTATTTGCAACCATTGGCGCTTTACGTCATGCGGATGAGACAGAGATTACCTCCCGTTTTATTCGTGCCTATGCCGAAAACGCTGATATCGCAATGAAAATTCTCTTCTTTGCTCGTGATATTCGTGAAGGACTTGGAGAACGCCGGGTCTTTCGCACAATCCTTCATAAACTAGCCTTTACGCATCCAGAGTCTGTGAAGAAAAATTTACCATTAATCGCCGAATATGGTCGTTTTGATGATTTACTGAATTGTTTGGATACGCCATGTGAAGAAGCGGCCTTAACGTATTTGTTTGAGCAATTTCAAGCAGACCAACAACGTTTAGCTAATGGGGAAGCTATCTCGTTATTAGCTAAATGGTTGCCTTCGATTAATGCTTCTAATGCACAAACGATTAAACGGGCTAAAAAGATTGCGCGTTTCTTCCAATTAAGTGATAAAGAATATCGCCAAAGTTTATCCGCGATGAGAAAATCCTTACATTTAATTGAAAATCATTTACGCGAGCAAGATTATTCCTTTGATTATGCCAAACAACCTTCACGTGCGCTGTTTAAATATCGTAAGGCTTTTTTACGTAACGATGCATCAAGTTATAAAGCCTATTTAGACCAGGTAAAAACGGGTCAGAAAAAAATGAATACAAGTCAAGTGATGCCTTATGAGGTAGTACAGCAAGGGTTAGATTTACTTGCTCCTCGTCGCTATTTTTGGGAGGATGATCCTGAAGTTATTGTTGATGTTGCACAAAAGGAACTACTTAACACCATTTGGGAACAACTACCAAATGTTGAGACCACTGAGGATACGTTAGCGGTTATTGATACTTCAGGGTCAATGTATTTCGATTGTCAAAATCCTATCCCTGCCAGTGTCGCTTTATCTTTAGGGTTATATTTTGCCCAACATAATCAAGGGGCTTTCCGTAATCATTTCATCGAATTTTCGAGAAAACCACAACTCATCGAAATAAAAGGTCAGACATTTATGGATCAGTTGGAATATTTAACGACCTTTAATGAAGTGGCTAATACGAATCTAGAAGGTGTCTTTGATTTGATTTTACAAACAGCGTTAGAGTATGAGCTACCACAAACAGCCTTGCCAGCAAAATTATTAATCATTTCCGATATGGAGTTTGATGCATGCGTGGACAATCATGAAGTGACCAATTTCGAACATGCCAAACAAAAATTTGCTTCATTTGGTTACACTTTACCGAAGATCGTTTTTTGGAATGTAGCGAGTCGCAATAACCAGCAACCAGTTACCCAAAATGAAGTAGGCGTCTACTTGGTTTCAGGTGTCACGCCCAAAATTTTCGAGTTGGTTGTTACTGATGCGCTAAATCCTTATCAATTTATGTTGGAGGTAGTTGAAAGTCCTCGTTACCAACAAATCACTGCTTAAGGATAAAAGTAGGTTGGCCTAAAGGGTGAAGGTTAGCCTGCTTTTTTAGTAGAAACAAATAAAAATAATGAACGAAAGGGGGCGTGTTATAGAAGAATCAGCTTTTTGTATCCGAAAAAACGAATAATAAAACAAAGATAAGTGCAAATATACTAGTTTTTGCAAAAGTTTTAAAAATGACAAAAAAACTTTAAATTTCTTGTTGACCGAAAGCTGAAATCTTGGTATAGTATTACTTGTCCTTGAGATAGAACCTTGATTTGATAAAGGTTTTCTCAAGTTGATAAAGACTTTTCAAATTACTCAAAAAAATATAAAAAAACTTGTTGACAAAAAAGTTTCAAGATGATATATTGATTGAGTCGCTGAATTGAAAAACGATTCAGAAAATTATTTGAAAAAAGTTGTTGACAAACAGAATGCAAAGTGTTAAACTTTAGAAGTTGTCAATGCAACACAGTAGACCTTTGAAAACTGAACAAATAAATGCAAACAACCAATGTGTAGGGTCTTTAGTTTATTGCGAACTAAAGAAAAATACATGCAAGCAATAGCTAGCAAAATCAATTTTGAGCTTAAAGTCATTT
>JAEWFE010000057.1 GCA_023389005.1 Bacillota bacterium | reverse complement strand
GGTTTTACATTGACCATTTGCATTAATTGATCTATCGCTGGCATTAACGAGATGCTGTGATTTTTATTTACTGTGGTCTGAATTTGACCGAGTAGTTGATGATCTTCATGTACAGCCACTGCCAAGGTTGCATTTGAAGTATCCATCGCTAAAATTTTCATGTTTTTTCCCTACCTTTTCAATGTCTTTTCTATTATAACAGAAAACTGTGACCATGACTAACTTTCATTAAAGGATTTCAAATTCTTACATTATTCAATAAAGTAAACATACAACAATCACTCATCCACATAAAAAAGAACCGAACATCCGCTGTATACAAATTCGCATACAGTTTGGATGTTCGGTTTGAATTAATTAGATTTTTTGCCATTTTAGAATCTGCCAAATATACATTGCAAGAATTCCTCCAACGACTAGTAAAGACAAGATGAGATTAGGCCAAAAAGCACCAAAAAGCGCGACTAAAACAACCGCAACCACCACTGCGATAATTATTGCAATCCACTTAGCAAACATAATTAAAACCATCTTGGCATTACTTCGACCACGATTAATTAACTGAATATAATCACTCCACTCAAAGAACGGTTGACGATAATCTTTTAGTAAATAATTGGCTGTTGCTGGAATCGTATATAAAACACCACCTAAGATAAAGACGACTGCGCTTAATAACGTAAATTTACCAATCAAGGCAATTCCAAGTAGAATAAGAAGTGTTAGCGCTCCTTGAATAATTAAGATAAATTGGAATTTCAAGCGCAAATATTTTTTTATATCTTGTGGTGTCGTAGCTAAAAAGTGAAAATTTTGCCGTTCAAGCGAAACTAAGATGGCCGGTAAACTATTTGGTGTAACAATTAAGCTAGCCAATAATACACCTACCAATAAAAAGACGCCATAATACTCAGTGCCAGCTTTTAATTCTGCGATTACCTGCATAAAACTAAATCCAAAAAATAATGGTAATAAAATCGTCGCACTAAAAATTTGGAATAATAAAGTACTTTCTACTATTAATCGCCATTGATAGCGCCAAAGAATAGAATGGGCGTTGTCTTTTTGACCGACTGCTTTTTTCGTCGCTTTGGTTACGACATTGACTTCATTTTGGCTCAATAATGGATAGATTTTGCTACGGGTAAGAATGACCATCAATGCAATCACCATCACAAGGCCAAGCAGACTGCTCACTCCTGAAATGGCAAAAGGTTGCGCTAGTGCAAATAACAATGGACGGATAAAGAAAACGGGCGCTGCTTCTAAATTTTGCGCTGTGTAACTATTCAATAAAATCGCAATCACTATTAATACTGAGGTAAGAATCATCATTACCTTCGCAACTTGTTTGAGGCGATGCATGAAAGCCGGAATCAAACTCAAGCCAAAAAGAAGTAATAATGAAAGCAAGAAAATAAAAACGATAAGTCCGATCCACAAAAAGATGGAAAGAATAATCGCAAGTACAGGATTCGTCCCTGCGTGTAGACTGTAGTTTATAAAGGCAGCTAAACAAGGGAACAGATAGATAATCATCGTAAAGACCGTGATGAAAGACTTACTCAATATCACTAAGTTTAGCGGAATGGGCAAGGTTTTATAATGGTCAAAATCATTATTATCAAAGAAAGTATTGTAAATCAGAGAAATGCCTTGAGATAGCGAAATACCCACTAAAACTAAAAACAAGCCATTAAATTGACCAGGATATTTATAGAGGTTTTGAGCCATAAATATGCCACCATACAAAATAACGATAAAAATTGGGAATATCAGATTTTGCAATACCAAACCTTTGATTAAATCATCGCCGTACTTTCCTTTGCTGCGGAGACGATTGGTCATTTGGGGATTACTCTGGATTAATCCCAGTTTGAGCAAGGCCACAAATTGTTGTTTATTCATGTGCCTCACCTACTTTTTCTTCACCGGTCATCGATAAGTAGATTTCTTCTAATGTTTTTCCTGGTTGACTAGCTAATAAATCCTCCACAGTTCCGGTATAAATGACTTCTCCTTTTTTCAAGATAGCCAATTCATCGCAAACTTCTTGGGCAATGGCTAAGATATGTGTTGAGAAAATCACTGTATTTCCATTTGCTACATGTTTTTTAATCAGTTCTTTTAATTCGAATGCTGACTGAGGATCTAAGCCTGTCAATGGTTCGTCTAAAATCCAAATATCAGGATCTAATGTCAAGGCACCGATTAATATGACCTTTTGGCGCATTCCGTGAGACATACTAGAAATTAACGTATTTTGGTCGGCTTCCATCGAAAAAAGCTGAATATATTCTTGCATTTTTGCTGCTACATCTTGGTAATTGATGCGATATATATCAATCATTAACCGCCAATATTCCATCGCTGTTAATTGTAAAAAGAGGTCAGGACTATCAGGTACATAGCCAATTTTTTGCTTAATTTCTTGGCGATGAGTCGTTAATTCTTTACCATCTACCTTAATCTTGCCATTCGTTAAATCATGGGCACTGACTAAACTTTTAATCAGCGTGGACTTTCCTGCACCATTATGTCCCAACAAACCAAACACCGTACCATTTTTAATTGTAAGGTTCACATCTTTGAGCGCTTGTTTTTGGTCATAAAGCTTATCTGCATGAATCACTTCAATCATTTTTCATCACTCCTTGTCAATATAGAATAATTATACCATACATCACAGACGCCAGTCATCAAACCTAAGAACTAGATTTTGCAATAAAATAGAAAAACACGCACTTGATGAAAAGCACGTGTAAATAATGGTTATGATGTCTATATTTTTCTTGCTGCAATAAAATCATCTATATCCGCAATAATATACAGTGGTCCAACAGTATGCAGCGATTCAAAATAATCATAAAGATAATTCCAAATATGATATTTTGTAAATAAGGCTTCCACTTGTTTGCCGGATAAATTTTTTGCATTTTTATAAATCTCTACACAATATATTAAAAAATCTCCTTGTCTACTCATTCATCCCGCCTCCTCTGGAATAATAAAACGACCATATTCATGTTCTTCTTTATACATTTGAAAAAGTGTTCTTGGACTAAAATGCCAGACTTTACTGTTCTCATCTTCTAGTAATGAATACACTTCAGACTGATAAAATTCTTTTGTTGCAGTAATTTCATCCAATTTATAATGCTCTTTAATTAACTCTACAACTTGTGGGATAATTAACGTTAAAATAACAGAAAACTCATTATCCATTTACTTTACCTCCTTATCAATCGTTCCAGTAAATTCCAAATACGTTAGAGCCTTATCCGTTGAAAATACCATTTGATTAAATAATTTTTTTATTTTTAATTGCTCTACTGTCTGCTCCTTAGTCAATATATTAGCTGTATATAAAGCAAAAGTTCGATATACATCATCATCTGCTACAGGGCCATAAATAATATCATACTGCATTCCCAGATACTTACCCACACGATTATCCGAAACAAAATCTAACCACTCTTCATTAGCATTTTTAAAAGTTAAAACAGAACATTCAGCAAAAGCTTTTTTTTCGTTAAAGTGATACACAGTCACAGTTGGTTCACCACTACGGCGACGAATGCTTACTTTTTGAGCAAAACTTATTGCTTGATGTTTATTGCTAGTCGTATAAAATCCCGGACCAAAATCTAAAAATCTGTTTTGTTTTACTAATCTAGGACTACTCACAACTAAATTACTTCCATGGTATAAAAGCATATTTACCTCCAACACAATCAAAACGACTTCTTCTTTACTATATTTTACCATACTTTACCTTAATATTCGGTATTTTTATTTACTTTGAAAAAAACACGCAATTGATGAAAAGCACGTGTTCATTTCTTATTTCGTTGAATCGCGTAAAATTAATTTTGTCGCAATGGTAATCTTTCGCGGAAACGGGGCCTCATCTTTGGCTAACTGAACCATCGTATCCAGCGCTAATTCCCCCATCCATTCAGTAGGCACTTGGATGGTACTTAAGCTTGGACTGACATATTTAGCCACTGAAATATCATTAAATCCTATCACAGCAATATCTTCCGGCACTCTTAATACGTGTTCTTGAATTGCTTGCATCGCGCCTATTGCCAAGGCATCACTAGCAGCAAAAAACACATCTGGTAACGTTTCAGGCTGTTTGGCTAAAAAGTTTTGCATCGCTTGTTTACCACCCTCTACTGTAAAAGGTGCAAACAAATAGTTTTCCTGACGTGATAGTTTTAAACGTTCTAAATTAGCTTTAAAATATTGATAACGTTTGTCCGCTACTTGATGGTGATTGGATTTCGTATATTCTACTCCGCTAAGCATACCGATATTTTCATACCCAGATTTCACGATATAATCCACCACTTGGGCCACACTTTGTTCAAAATCGATGACTAAAGAATTATACCCCGATATCAGTTCATCTGAATCGACAAATAAAATCGGTTCATTGGTTTGTGCAAGCAGTTTGATTTCTTGGGCTTCAAATTTACCTAAAGCGATAATGCCGTCTGTGCTTTGATCTGATAGATGATGCAAAGATTCTTTTAACAAGCCAATATTTAATTCTTCTGCTTTTTTCTCAATACCTAATCGAATCGCTAAATAATAAAGATCAGCAAGTTCTTCTTCACTGTCATACCATTGTACTAAACGAAAGGTCATGACTTCTTTTTTCTTATTCTTATGTTTGGTATAGTTGAGCTGTTCGGCAACCTCAAAGATTTTTTGACGTGTTTCTTGGCTCACCGAAAGCTCCATATCATAATTAAGTACTCTAGACACCGTGGCTGGTGAGACTTGGGCAAGATTTGCTATATCCTTGATTGTTGCCATAGTTTTCCCCTCCTAAAGCGTTTGAATGAAGCGCATGAAGGCTGCTTGACCTTGTTCATTACGTTTAAACACACCAGCATCTGCTAAAACTTGTGAGAAAATTTGTCCTACTTCTTGGCGGATGATTTCCGTTGCATTATCTTTGGTGAATGAATATTTCTTCTTCATTTCATCTGCCCAAGGACGATGATAATCAGCTAGCTCATTTTCTTGTTCTAACACATATTTTTCAACTTCGACTAATTCTGTTTTGAGTCGAGGTGGTAAGACTGCCAAGCCCATCACTTCAATTAAGCCAATATTTTCTTTTTTGATATGATGAACTTCTTTGTGTGGATGGAAAATACCGTCTGGATGTTCTTTAGAGACGTTGTTATCACGCAATACTAAATCCAATTCAAACAAGCCTTCTCGTTTTCTAGCTATCGGTGTAATGGTATGGTGTGGCGTACCATCTGGCGTAACTGCTATCACTTGCACACTTTCATCACTATATTCACGCCATTTGATTAAAATATCATTGGCAGCTTTCACTAAAGGTTCTTTTTCTAAGCCTTGCAAGCGAATCACTGACATTGGCCATTTCACGATACCCGCTTTGATTTGTGGAAATTTCTCTAGTTTTATTTCTTTTTCAATGGGTGCTTTAGCCATCGGAAACTCATGACGGCCACCTTGATAATGATCATGCGTTAAAATCGAACCGCCCACAATTGGTAAATCCGCATTCGAACCTACAAAATAATGCGGCAATACTTCGACGATACGTAATAATCTTTCAAACGTTGCCTCATTAATTTGCATTGGGCGATGTTCTTCAGAAAGGATGATGCAATGTTCGTTATAATAAGCATATGGCGAGTATTGGAAGCCCCAACTTTGACCATCTAAATTCATACGGATAATACGGTGATTACATCTGGCAGGAAAATTACTGCGACCTTGATATCCCTCGTTTTCCATACAAAGCATACATTTTGGATAGCTTACAGACTGAACTTCTCGCGCCTTCGCAATGTCTTTAGGATCTTTTTCTGGTTTGGATAAATTAATCGTAATCTCCAAATCTCCATATTCTGTTGGTGCGGTGTAAACAATATTTTTAGCAATATCACGCGTTTTAATATAATCGTTTTGCTTAGATAATTCATAAAAATAATTCGTCGCTGCTTCTGGTGATTTAGAATAATGTTGTGCAAAAAAGGCGTTCACAACAGATGGCGGAGGCGTTAAAAAGTCCATTATCTGTGCCGTTAACTGCTCTTTTTCGCTTTGAGTATTTTCAATGACCTGATTTGTTAAAGCTTGTTCTAATAATTGGTCTAATAATTCCAAAGAAGATTGTGTTACTGGGCGCACTTGAGTATTTTCTAACGCGTCTTCACCGATTAAATGCAATAATCGATTTTGTACATAAATTCTATCCATTTCCATCCAGCCACCTGCTTGAATGGCAATTGTTGTAAAATCAGTGATCACTTGACTAATTGACATCTTTTCACCTTCTATTTAGTAAAGCGATAACCTAAAATAGATTATCGCTTAACACTCTTTATTTTTTGTCGTCGTAACCATGTGGATGGGATACATGCCAATTCCACGCAGTCTCAATAATTTTTTC
>JAEWFE010000076.1 GCA_023389005.1 Bacillota bacterium | reverse complement strand
GCAGATAAATCACGGTCATCTACTTCCTCTTCTTCTGCATGTTTTTGATTGCTTTTTAGTGAGTGAATAGATGGTTCGCCATTTTCATCGACTACACTTATTCCAGAGTCTTCCACTTTTTGAATTAATTGATCCATCGCATCAGCATCTAAAGAATAAGGTACGACTAATTGATTTGATAAGTCATCATACAAAACTTGACCTTTATAGCGATTTTCACGAATAAATTGGTCAACGGCTTGTTCATATGATTTTTGTGGTTTTTCAGACATTGAGAAGTCCCCTTTCATCTATTGACTCATTTGTTTCAATTGTTTCGTTAATTGAATAATCTCAACAGCTAACTTTAATTCTAAATCTGTTTGATGCTGTTGTCTAGCTAATTGCTGTTCATTTTTCTTGGTAATCAGTAGTTCTTGAATGCGATGTTTCTTAATTAGTGTGATCACATCCTGCCATTCTTGGTCACTCATCTCTTTAGGAACATTCATACTGGCAATTTCAACAACTTTTCCGCGCAAATGATTTTCCTGTAAGACATCCAAAAATTGTTGGATGGTAAAAGAGCCTTGACCCTCAAGAATACTATCAAATAAGACATATATTTCTTGATAAATCTCATCAATAAAAAATACTTCATCGGCTTTTAAACGTTTATTTAGACTAGGATCATTGAACAGTCGGTAAAGCAAGAGTTCTTGTGCTTTTTGTAATTGTGTTTTTTTCACAACTACTTGAACCGAAATCTTTGGTACTTGCTGAACTGATACGTCAGGTTCGACTGGTAAATCATATTGCACCGTTGCAACAGGACTTGGTAGTTGAATCTGAGAAAGTTGTTGCTGTAAGGCATCGCGACTCACATTAAATTCAATTGCCAACTGATTTAAATATCGATCCTGTTCAATCACCGAATCGACTTTTTTCAACTCAATTAATAACTCATTTAAATAGGCAATTTGTTCTTGGTCATTTTCAAGATTACGACCAACTCTTTTATATTGCATCATAAATTGAAAAACTGATTGCCGTGAGTGTTGTGCTAATTGAACAAAAGATTCTGATCCATATTTTTTAACATATTCATCTGGGTCCAATCGCTCAGGTAGGCTGACAATTAAAATTTTTAACTGACTTTGTTCTTCAAACAGCGAAACGGCGCGATATATCGCATGTTGACCCGCTTGATCGCCATCATAACAAAGAACAACTTGATTAACCAATTTATCCATACGGCGAATTTGTTGATCAGTTAAGCTAGTACCCATTGACGCTAAACCATTGGGAATGCCACTTTTATACGCTGCAATAACATCCATAAAGCCTTCAAATAAATAGACTTCTTGATTTTTTCGCATAGTACTCTTTGCCCGATGTAAATTAAATAGCACTTCACGCTTGTTAAATATCTCACCTTCAGGACTATTCAAATACTTAGGCTGACGCTTATAGTTTGCCTCATCATTTGTTGGTAAATAGCGACCAGAAAAAGCAATAATCCGACCATGCTCATCTTGAATAGGAAACATAACTCGTGAATAAAAACGATCCATGAACCTGCCATCTTCTAACTGGATAAACAGGCCTGAAGCAACCATTTGCTTTTTAGTATATCCTCTTTGCTCAAAAACTTTTACCAAGAAATCCCGACGATCTGGAGCAAATCCAATTTGAAATTCTTCTAATAATTCACTATCCAACTGCCTTTTTTCTAGATAATTTCGAGCTGCTTGACCAATTTGGGTATTTTTCAAAATATGTTGATAGACTTCGCAAGCTTGTTGGTTCATTTGATATAAGTAATCATTTTTATGATGACCGACTTGCTTTGATGCAGTCATATACTGGGTACTTAACGGAATTCCTTCCATTTCAGCCACTCTTACAACCGCTTCTTGAAAACTAACACCTTCTAATTCTTGAATAAAATTAAAAACATTACCGCCACGTCCACAGCCAAAGCAGTGATAAAACTGACGGTCACTCGCTACAGAAAAAGAAGGTGTTCGCTCTTCATGAAAAGGACATAAGCCTGTGTAATTTTTCCCGGCCTTTTTTAACTGAACATACTGCCCAATAATGTTTACAATATCCGTTTTTTCACGAATTTCATCTATAACTTGCTGTGGTATTCTTGCCATTTCGTCACCTTCAATCATTATTTGTAGATTGCTAACGATTAGGTATCACGAGGAGGAACTACGCCAAATATGTACGAATAAATAATAAAAAATGCGTTAAACCTATCATGAATTTTCATTAACCTAGAATCTAAATTTCATAAAAATCACGCCCTAGACGAAATTTTTCTCAAATTTGTACTAGGACGCGAATTTGTCATCTTAGACAAGTTGGTGTCACTTTCATATGATTTCATTCTCAAAATCTATACAATATACCATGCTATTCATTATAAGCGCGTTTTTACTATTTTTCAACCAATTCACTCAATTAAATGCATAATTTTTTCATAACTTTCATATTGATATTGGTTCCATTTGACGATTTTGGCATAATAGTAGTTTCCACCATTATGATAGAGATACCCACCATTGTGAAAGATTGAAAATATGTGGATATATCGATAACGCTTGCCCTCTTTATTCCCTAATGCCGGTGCCAAAACCTCTTTTGAATATTTTTCTGCCAATTCTTGCGTATGGTGCTTACCGTGATTAGCCACATAGTCGATATAATCCATCCCATAATTATATGCCTGAAGTACCGTAGAATAATCACAGCCACGAACTTGTGCATAATCCAATAATTCTTTAAAATGCTTGGTCCCTTGTCTGATACTTTGCTCCTGATTTTCTAATTGACCAACTTGTTTTGTGAGACTTTCAGAACTTTGCATCACATCCTGACCAGTTCCTTTACTTTCAGTCATCATTATCGCTAAAATGGTCGATTGATATTTTTCAATGCCTGCTTCTTTGGTAATTTTTGCGACAAGTCCTTGATAAGTGCGCACATGCTTAATCACTTGTACGCGTTGATAAATGATAAATCCACCTAAAAAAATGAAAGATACAAGCACAAGCAGCATGAACTTTTTAACTATTTTTTTCATCGTATTAATTGCTCGCTTCTTTTATTTCCCAAATACAACTATAATTTTGTTGATATATCTTCTACATTTTTAATCATCACTGAAATCGTGCCATCTGGCTGATTGACAAACTCCAATAAATTAGGATCTTGATAAACATCCATTGGAATAATCATTTCAATCCCGTTTGATAGTTTTAGTTTTTGTTTATTATATTTCTTTTCACTGACTTCTTTCACATTCGCAATTAAAGGCGCAGTGGCACTAACGCCTTTTTCAGCTACCTTTTCTTGAAAAGCTAACTGCGCAGTGATATTTTCTTTAAACACGGATTCAGCAATTTCTTTTGGTTCAATATAGCCATTTTGATCAATGGATTCAACGATTGCTTGTTTGACCTTTGCCACGACTTGATAATCTTCATCAGCAAACTCGCTGCCAATTTTACTAGCTACTTTTTTGATTGCTTTGACATTTTCCTCCAAAGAAAGACTTGGCACTTGTGCGATAAATTCAGTAGAGAAATAAGCCTTTTTCTCACCTGAAAACTGATAGCGTTTCTCTAACAATTGAAAATCATAGCTCAGTAAATTGATAATGACGCCTTCATCGACTTTTTGGGTTTTATTTGGCAAAATCGCTTGGTGCAAAATAAATTGATTGTATAAACCTTCTTCTGTTTGATCTAGAAAATGCGTATACCCTTGTGAATAATTCAATTTCAAAAAAGCTAAATAAGGT
>JAEWFE010000010.1 GCA_023389005.1 Bacillota bacterium | reverse complement strand
GATTCACCATTACGCCCATCATAAATAATTTCTTGATAATTTCAGCTGGTTCACGGTGAATTTTTTTCGCAATTTCAGCGACATTCATACCATCTGTATATTCCAATACTTCTGGTAATTCACGGAATTTGCGTGGTGGTACAGCTGGTTTCTTTTCTTGTTGCTTATTATTTTTGCCTTTTTTGCCCTTGAATTTATTATTTGGTTTGTCGAAATCTTTCTTATTATTCTTCTTAGCATTTCGTCCTCTAGCAAAATTATCGTCTTCATAGCGATCATTGTTATGTTGTTTTTTCGCTTTGTTTTTTGGTCGCTCTTGTTTACGATTCTCTTGTTCAGCGGCAACTGGGGCAACTTTTTTCGCTTTTTCTGATTTTGATTGCTTTTCTTGTTTCATTGGTTTTCCTTGTTTTTCAGGTTGACTCACTTGAGATTTCTTTTCCTTTTTATCGTTTGACACATTATCAACAACTTTCATTTCTGGTTTTTCATTTTTAGGCGCCAATTGAGGTTTCTCAATATTCACTTCTTTTTCACTAACTGACGCAACCACCTTTTCCTCTACTTTCTTCTCAGCTACTGTAGCTACTTCTGGTTTAGGTGCTTCCTTTTTCTCAGACTGAACTGGAAGTACTTTTTCAGCTGGTTTTTCTTTAGCAACTTTAACTTCAGGCGTTTGCTTCTCTTGTGAAATAACTTCTTGCTTCACTTCTTGCTTCGTGACTGCTGCTTTTTTCACTTCAGTCGCTTTAGATTGCTTCTCATGTTCAGCTTTCTTAGGAGTCGCTTTGGCTTGAGCAACTGGTTTCACTACTTTATTTTTGCTTGCTGATTCATTTTTCGAAGCATCGGCTGGCTTTTGATTTGCGCCATTTTTTGTATTTTTGCGATTTCGATTATTTGAATTCGTATTTCTTTGTTGTTTATGACGGTTTAGAAAGTTTGGATTGTTTCTTTGGGTTTGGAATTTTTTATGACCATCTGTTTGAATCACTTCACGATTTTCAAATTCAGCTTTTAACTGTTGCGCTTCTTCTTTCGTGATTGCACTGCGATGATTTTCAACTTCCATTCCAATTGTTTTGGCTTTCTCGACTAATTCTTTACTGGAGATATTTAAATCTTTCGCCAATTCATAAATTCTGACTTTACTCATTCAATCACCTTCCTATTCGTTCAATAATTCCCCCATTTTCTTAGCAAAGCCGTGATCCATCACCGCAATTGCTTTCCTTGGTTTTCCTAAAGCTTGCGTCAATTCAAGACTAGTAAATGCTTCACTTAGAGGGATTTCATAATATCTTGATTTATCTTGCAATTTCTTTAATGTATTCTTACCCGCATCGCTTGCTACAAAAACATATTTTGCTTTTTGCATCTGGATTTCTTTGGTAACAAGTTCTTCACCCGTTACTAATTTACCCGCGCGTTGGGCAAGACCTAAAAGATTCAATACTTTTTGTTTATTCATTTCCAAATAACTCTCGACGTGCTTTCTGATGTTTCACATAATCTAGTAATTCTTGATAAAATTCGTCACTTAATGTCACACCAAATTTTTTATCAAAGATGCGTTTTTTCCAAGCAAGTTCAGCTTCTTCTGGCTCCATCGCGATATAGGCACCACGTCCAGGCATTTTACCCGTTGGATCGATGGAAACGACACCTTCTTTTGAGCGCGTAATTCTTAATAATTGTTTTTTGGGAATCACTTCACCGGTTACAACAGAGGTTCTTAAAGGGATTTTTCTTTGCTTCATAGGTACCTCCTATTCTTCAGTTAAAGTTTCATCTTCGCTTTCTAATACTTCTTCTACAGCATCATCTTGTGCAACTTCCTCAGCTACAACTTCTTCACTGACTTCTTGTGCCACTTCGTCAAACGCTTCTTCTACTAATTCTTCATCAAATTCTTCTTGCGCTTCTTGGGCTTCAAGTTGCGCGTAGAATTCTTGCATTTGAGATTCAGGTTTGATATCAATTTTGTGGTTGGTTAATTTGGCAGCTAAACGTGCATTTTGACCACGTTTACCAATCGCTAAGGATAATTGATTGTCTGGCACAACAACCGTACATGATTTTGGATTTTCTAAGTCAAAGATTACATCACTTACTTCTGCTGGATTCAACGCATTGGCAATGTAAACAGCTGGATCTTCATCCCATTCGACGATATCCATGTTTTCGCCTTTTAATTCATTGACTACATTTTGAACACGTTGACCTTTTGGACCGACACAAGTACCCACTGGATCAATATCTGCATCAAATGAACGAACCGCAATTTTAGAACGGTCCCCAGCTTCACGGGCAATACTCATGATTTCAACAGTACCATCGTACACTTCTGGGACTTCTTGTTCAAATAAGCGACGTAGTAAATCTGGATGACTACGGCTGACAAAGACTTGAGGACCTTTTGAAGTGTTTTCCACCTTAGATACAAAGACTTTAATACGGTCATGTGGTTGGTAGAATTCATTTAACATTTGGTCTTGTTTTGATAAGACGGCTTCAATCTTCCCTAAATTCACGTAGATATAACGATTATCTTGACGTTCAACGATTCCTTGAAGAATTTCTTTTTCATATTGTGAGAATTCTTCATAAATAATGCTACGTTCTGCTTCACGAACACGTTGTAAGATGACTTGTTTAGCCGTTTGAGCAGCAATCCGACCGAAATCTTTTGGTGTCACTTCAAAACGAATCTTATCTCCAATTTCATAATGCGGATTAATCGCAGTCGCATCTTTAATTGAAACTTCTAATTGACTATCCATGACTTCTTCAGTGACTTCTTTTACCGCATAAACATGGATGTCCCCTTTCTTTTGATCAAATTCAACTTCCACATTTTGGGCTTGTCCATAGTGGCGTTTATAGGCAGAGATTAAAGCGGCTTCCAAGGCTTCAATCACGATTTCTTTGGCAATACCTTTTTCCGCTTCTAAAGTTTCTAAGGCCGTTAACATTTCTTTACTCATTTGATTATTTTCCCTCCATAATTAAAACTGAATTGCTAAACGTGCTTTGGCAATATTGTTTCGATCAAAAGTGATTTGTTTTTCACGTGTTTTGATGCGTACTTTTAATGTTAATTGATTTTCATCGAAGCTTTCCAAAAATCCTTCATAAACTTTTTCATTTTGAACCGCTTGATATAAAGAGATATGAATGTATTCTCCTAATGCTTTTTCATAATCTTTTTCTTTCTTCAATGGGCGTTCTGCTCCTGGTGAAGAAACCTCTAAAAAGTAAGCTTGTGGGATTGGATCAGGATCAACGTTATCTAATTTTTCGCTTAATTGTTCACTGACAAGCGCACATTCTTCAATATCAATACCGCCTTCTTTATCGATAAAGACGCGAAGATACCAGCTTTTTCCTTCTTTGACAAATTCTACTTCAACTAATTCAAATCCATGTTCATCAACAATTGGTGTAACTAAATCGGTAACTGTTTGGACAACACTACTCAAATTTTTTCAGACCTCCTTTAGTGATCTTCAAGGCTTTTTTCATTAAAAAGAGTGAGCAACTAAACATCGCTCACTCACCTTCAAGTATCATTACTAACGAAAATATAGCATACTTTTTTCATAAAATCAAATAGATTGCAAAATTAATCCATGAAAAGTCCGTTTGATAGTATATGAACTTGGAATACTGTGCGGCATTAATAATTTGTATCCCTTACAGCATCTTCACCTTTCCAACCATCGTTCTTAAAATGTGCTATTTATGCTTCGGCGTATGCTACAACTTTGATTTGTATGCCTAAACCTAAACCTATTGCATAACGATTTAAGGTTGCTAATGTTGGGGTAGAATCCAATTGTTCAATTTTAGCCAATTGAGATTGTTTCATTCCTATTTTTTTTGGCAAGCTCAGTTTGAGAAATACCGCGGCGAATTCTTTCAGCTTGCAAATAACTTAATGTATCAATTAGTTTAATTTCATCTTTAGAAACCTGAATAATTCATACTATTCAGCATAAATT
>JAEWFE010000007.1 GCA_023389005.1 Bacillota bacterium | reverse complement strand
AAATGGATTAAGGTCAAAAGGAAAAATGCGATGGGTTTGAATCACCTTAGACTCTCGACAAAATTTACGCTCTCCCATAAAACTCACCAAACTCTCTATAAAATAATCATTGTCACAAATGATTATACAAAAAATTAAACAAAAAGTATAATATCCAAGCCTAAATTTAGCAAAAAAAAGAACCTTAAGCTTCAAAAATGTTGCTTAAGATTCTTAAACTGAGATTTTACAAAACTTTACTCAAAAAATCTTTGGTACGATTATGCTGTGGATTGCCAAAAACTTCTTCTGGTGTACCTTCTTCAACGATGTAGCCGCCGTCCATAAAAACAATTTTATCGCCGACTTCTTTAGCAAAACCCATTTCATGCGTTACGATTACCATGGTCATCCCTTCTTTAGCAAGTCGTTGCATGACACCAAGTACTTCACCTACCATCTCAGGGTCTAGGGCTGAAGTTGGTTCATCAAACAGCATCACATCTGGTTTCATTGCCAAGGCTCTGGCAATCGCAATTCTTTGTTTTTGCCCACCAGATAATGACTGTGGATAGGCATTGGCTTTATCCGGTAACCCAACTGTTTGCAATAACTCTTTGGCATAAATTTCAGCCGCTTGTTTATTTTCTTTTTTGACCTTTACTGGTGATAAGGTAATATTATCTAATACGGACATATTAGGGAATAGATTAAAGTTTTGGAAAACCATCCCCATTTTTTCACGCATCTTAAAGATATCATTTTTTGGATCAGTAATATCTTGACCTTCGAATAAAATCTGCCCAGAAGTTGGTGTTTCAAGCAAATTCATACAACGTAAAAATGTACTCTTCCCAGAACCAGACGGACCAATAATGACGACCACTTCACCTTGTTTAATCTCATAATTAATATCTTTTAACACTTCATTATCGCCAAATTTTTTACTTAAATGTTCAACTTTAATAATTGTTTCCATCTGAAATCCCCCTATTTACGATAACCTTTTCCTAATTTTTTCTCCCAGGCATTCAAGATTCTTGAAGTCGTGAAAGTCAAAATAAAGTAAATGGCTGCAGCGACATATAAAGGTGTCAAAGGAATATAAGAAGAACTAATCACAATTTGAGCACTATTCATCAATTCATAGATACCAATTGTTGATAATAGTGATGAGTCTTTAATTAACACAATGAACTCATTTCCTAAAGGTGGTAAAATATTCCGTAAAGCTTGCGGTAAAATAACATAACGCATGGCTTGAGCTGGACGTAAACCTAGTGAGGCCGCGGCTTCTTGTTGTCCAAAATCAACCGCATTAATTCCCCCACGAACGATTTCCGCTACATACGCCCCAGAGTTCAATGAAATGGCGATAATTCCTGGAAATAGTCGGCCAAAATCAAGACTCAAAATACCTAAATCAACAGTAGGCAGTTCAAATAATCCTTGAAGCAAGCCAAACGCGATTAAAATTTGCACAAGCATCGGTGTACCACGCAACACTTCAATGTAAATATTAGCAAACCAACGTAATGGCTTGATTTTAGATAATTTCATCAAAGCGATCACCACACCAATGATGCTCCCTAAAATGACAGTAATCACTGAGATAATTAAAGTGATGATTGTACCCGATATAAAATACGGATAAAATTCCTTTAAGAAAGAAAAATCCATGGTTAAAACTCCCATCTATTTGCTTGCTTGTTTATCAGCAAGTTCTGTATTCTTTTCGATGAATTCATTAATCTTGCCTTCATCTTTTAACTTATTGATGACTTTATCAATTTTTGCTTTTAATTCTTTGCTATCTTTTTTCAAAGCGATGGCATATGATTCGTTATCACTTGATGTTAATTTTGCATCCGCGATGGCTAATTCAGGGTTTTGTTCTACATAAGATTTAGCAACAGCACTTTCTAAAACTAAAGCATCCAGTGAACCTTGTTTTACTTCAACAATTAAGTTTGGCACTTTGGCTAATGAAACTAATTGTGCTTTTGGTAATTGACTAGTTACGACAGATTCTTGAACAGAACCTTTTTGGGCGCCGACTTTTTTATCTGCTAATGCTTTCACATCGGCATATTTTTCAGCATTTTCTTTCTTCACAACGACTAATTGTTCTGGAACAAAGTAGTTTTCAGAAAAGTCAAATGTTTTCTTACGTTTATCTGTTGCAGAAATTCCTGAAATCGCCACATCTGCTTTACCTTGATCAAGAGCGGTTAATACTGCGTTAAATTCCATATCCATAAATTCAACCTTAACGCCTAATTCTTTACCGATTTCATTTGCTAAATCCACATCCGCACCAACAATTTTATCTTTGCCGTTCACTTTTGTATGGAATTCAAATGGTGCAAAGTCTGCAGAAGTTGCTACTTTTAATACCTTTGCATCTTGAATTTGTTTTAATTGATTGCCACTTTCTTTTTTGTCTGAAGAACCACAGGCAGCTAATGCGAATGTTAATGCTGCAACACCTACTAAACCAAATACTTTTTTCATATGAGACACCCCTTATTTTTATGCATCTTTATTTAATATTTCAACTATATTATGCATATTAACACATAATATTGAAAAAAGAAACTAAAAAATGCAAAAAAATCGAATATTTTTTCATCACTTTTTGATAGCGTTTTCTATGTATAACTAAATCATTTGCCGTATAC
>JAEWFE010000314.1 GCA_023389005.1 Bacillota bacterium | reverse complement strand
CTAAATTAGAAAAAAATGATTTCGCTCATGCCATTGTGCAATTTGTTGACTCTATTCCCGATGCAGTCTTCCTTCCTTATTACCAATCTATGGGTAGACCTCAATATCATCCTCGTATGTTACTTTCCGTTATTCTTTGTGCCTATATTCAAGGTGTTTATTCCGGTCGCCAAATACAAAATATGTTGATAGATAGTATTCGGATGCGCTACTTATCTCAAGACCAAATCCCTAACTTTCGTACCATTAATCGTTTTCGCGTTCATCCGATTATGAACGATATTCTAGATCATGCGTTTATTCAATTTCGTGAGCTTCTAGTTCAAAGTGGCTTAATCAGTGGCAGTGCTTTATACATAGATGGTACAAAAATTGAAGCGGATGCGAATAGATACTCTTTTGTTTGGAAAAAAAGTATTTTAAAGTATAAAGATAATCTCGATCAAAAAGCCCTTGAAAACTACCAACAAATGGTGGAAACAAAAATCTTGCCTGAGTTAATAGATGATTTAAAGGATGAACTTTCCGTTGAAGAGATTGAAAGGATTCGTCAATCTTTGGAAGAAAAGGAAGAACAATTAATTGAAGCGATTGAACAAACCGAAACAGTAGAAGAACGAAAATCACTGCGTAAAGAAAAGTCTGAAGTTCATAAGCAGAAGAAGCAATTTGATGATTTTGCCCAAAGAAAAATGCGCTACGAAGAACAATTGGTGATTATGGGGGTGCGCAATAGTTTCTCAAAGACGGATCATGACGCTACTTTTATGCGAATGAAAGAAGATCATATGCGAAATGGCCAGTTAAAGCCAGGTTATAATATACAACTTGCGACAGAAAATCAATTCGCCCTTGCTTATGATTGTTTTCCAAATCCAACAGACACACGAACATTTATCCCATTTCTTGAAAAGATTGAATCAAAAATAGGTTTACCAGAAAATATTGTCGCAGATGCCGGTTACGCAAGTGAAGAAAATTATTGTTATGTGTTAGACGAAACAGAATCCACACCAATCATTCCGCATCAAGGTTACTTAAAAGAAAAGAAACGCGCCCATAAACAAAATCAGTTTCATCGAGACAATTGGCCTTACAACGAGTTAGATGATTACTATATTTGTCCCAATCAGAAAAGAGTGGTGTTCTCACATTATTCGCAACGTAAAGATAGAAATGGATTTGTTCGAAACTTCAAAATCTATGAATGTGAAGATTGTACAGGATGTCCATTGAGAGAGAAATGTACCAAAGCAAAAGAAGGAAAAAATCGACGTTTGAATATCAATCCAGTTTGGGAATATATAAAAGTAAAAGCGAATGAAAAGATAGAAAGCGAAGAAACAGCCTTGTACTATGCGCAGCGAAAGATAGATGTCGAAACTGTTTTTGGGAACATTAAACAAAATATGAATTTTAGAAGATTCCATGTCCGAGGAACTGAAAAAATTTTTAAGGAAATGGGACTTGTATTTCTTGCGCACAATTTTAGGAAATTAGTAACTAGAGTAAGGAAATATGAGGGAAAAACAATCATACAAAACCAAATATAGGAGGAAAAGCCTCTATATTTCATCCAAAAAATCCAAAAATCGAAGACATCTTTCAAGGGTGCCTTCGATTTTGGGATTCAAAAGGGACTAATGGGTCAGCCCCTTTTAGTGCATCATTTGTAGTTCTAAATGAGGATGGTGCATGTGGTAGGTGGATTCAAAAGTTTCTAAAATTAAGAACTGATGAAAGCCTTTTTGGATTAGTTGCCCTAGTTGTTGATTAAGCTCATTTTTTTGAATATGGCAAATACAAGCTTTTTGGTTTTGTAAATGAAGGATTTGTAGGTTAGCGGTTTGTTTGGTATGACCCTCAATTTCTAAGACTAGATATTTTTTTAATTCTCCGTTTTGCCAACAGATAAAACATCCCATCCGATTATAATATTGAATATGTCTTTCTTGGATACATTCTAACATTTTTTGTAAACCAACATAATATTCACTAGTAAAGAAATCTCCTTCAAATAGTTGTAATAAATAGTCATTATGTTCTTTAGTGATAGCTAGTTCATGGGATATGTGTACTTGTTTAGAAATATTAATTTGACTTTGTAAATTATGTAAGAAGGCGCGGTCTTTTTGTAACTGATTTTGTTTCTCTTCTAATAGTTGTTGCATCAAGTCGATGATTTTTTGCATATCAATTTTATTGTCTTGAATCATAAATTCCTGAATGTTTTTCAGTGGAATCCCATAATTTGCACACATTTTAATAATATTAACATAGGTTACTTGATCATAGGAATAATACCGATAACGATTGGTTTCATCGATATATCGTGGGGTTAATATTTGAATTTTTTCATAATAGCGTAGGGCTTTAATGGGGATACCAGTAAATTTAGCTAATTGATGAATGGTAAAAAGTTGAGATTTTTCCATAATAACTCTTGAGTCTCCCTTTAAGGTATAGTTTATACTATGAGTATAGCAAGGGAATTGATAAAAAGAAAGTAGGGATTATTATGGATATTCAACATGCATATCATCATGATTGTGAACACCATCATGTACATTCTCATGCAGGACATCATCATCACCATCATCATGAATCAAAAACAGCTTTACTATTATATTTTGCAGGAATAATTTTGACCATTTTAGCGTTAATCTTACCCTTTTCACCAACAATCAAACAAGTGCTTTTTGCTTTGTCATTATTTATTTCTGGCTATCATGTGATGTTTGAAGGAATAGAAGATACGATTGAAAAAACAAAAATCCGCCAGCGCTTGACACCTAATGCGCATGTATTGATGACATTGGCAGCAATTGGGACGGTATTGTTAGGTGAAGCACTAGAAGGCGCAGTGTTAATTTTTATTTTTGCGGGCGTTCACTTTTTGGAAGATTATGTGGAAGGAAAGAGTCGTCGAGAAATTACCAATTTAATGTCGCTTAGTCCTAAAAAGGCTAAAAGATTAAATGCCAGTCATCAATTAGAAGAAGTGTTGGTTGAAGAATTACATGTCGGCGATTATATTCAAGTAGCCAATGGTGAACAAATCCCAATTGACGGTTTGATTATTAAAGGGATGAGTAGTATTGATGAATCCACTATCAACGGTGAATCCATCCCTCGTGAAAAACAAGTGGGCGATACCGTGTATGGTGCGACAATTAATCTTGATGCACCGCTTGTCATTCAAGTAACTAAAAAATATTCACAAACTGTCTTTGCTAAGATTGTCCAAGTCGTTTCACAAGCGCAACAAAATGTACCAAAGATTGCAACAAAAATTGACCGTTATGAGCCAGTATATGTTAATTTTGTCATTGGAATATTTATTTTATTACTACTTTTTGGCTCAATGTTATTTGGATGGAGTCGCGATGTTTTATTCAATCGTTCGTTAGTGTTCTTGGTTTCTGCTTCTCCATGTGCTTTAGCTGTTTCTGTTGTTCCAGCTACTTTAAGTGCCATTTCAAGTTTGGCTAGAGCAAAGACCTTGTTTAAAGGAGGTAACTACTTATATCAATTAAAAGAAGTACAAGCCATCGCCTTTGATAAAACAGGCACCTTAAC
>JAEWFE010000301.1 GCA_023389005.1 Bacillota bacterium | reverse complement strand
AATCACTCAGTAAAATAGTGTGGTGGCGATAGCAAGAAGGATACACCTGTTCCCATGCCGAACACAGAAGTTAAGCTTCTTAGCGCCGATAGTAGTTGGGGGTTTCCCCCTGTGAGGATAGGACGTCGCCACGCTATAATGGAGGTTTAGCTCAGCTGGGAGAGCATCTGCCTTACAAGCAGAGGGTCAGCGGTTCGATCCCGTTAACCTCCATATGAGTCGTTAGCTCAGTTGGTAGAGCATCTGACTTTTAATCAGAGGGTCACAGGTTCGAGCCCTGTACGACTCATACTCATATTTGCGGGTGTGGCGGAATTGGCAGACGCACTAGATTTAGGATCTAGCGCCTAACGGCGTGGGGGTTCAAGTCCCTTCACCCGCATAACTTTAGCCGGCTTAGCTCAGTTGGTAGAGCATCTGATTTGTAATCAGAGGGTCGAGGGTTCAAGTCCTTTAGCCGGCATTTACGCGGAAATAGCTCAGTGGTAGAGCACCACCTTGCCAAGGTGGGGGTCGCGGGTTCGAAACCCGTTTTCCGCTTTACTATTATGCCGGGGTGGCGGAACTGGCAGACGCACAGGACTTAAAATCCTGCGGTGAGTGATCACCGTACCGGTTCGATTCCGGTCCTCGGCATTCTTAGTAATGCGCCCATAGCTCAATTGGATAGAGTGTTTGACTACGGATCAAAAGGTTAGGGGTTCGACTCCTCTTGGGCGCGTAGTCTTTTTAATACCTAAAGAAATATAAAGACTTCGGGAAGTAGCTCAGCTTGGTAGAGCACTTGGTTTGGGACCAAGGGGTCGCAGGTTCGAATCCTGTCTTCCCGATTTATTTTTTTTGTTAATTTGTGAAATTCAGAACATAATCCTGAAATAAATAGAGTGAATGATTCGCAATGTCATAGAGATTTTGATAAGCCTAGAAAATAGGTAAATCAAAATCTCATTTTTTTATGATTGGGCGCAGTGGCCGATAAAAAATGAGAGTAGTAAACCCGTCTAATTTTTGGTAAAATGTACTTATAATTGAAATGAGGGGGTTTTCATTTTTTGCAAGGACAACTAAAGAAGGCATTAAGTGGATTTTATTACATTCAACATGAAGGAAACTTATACCAAACACGCGCACGAGGTAATTTTAGAAAACGCAAAGTCAAACCATTAGTGGGTGATTTTGTTGAATTTGAAAGTACGAGTCTAACAGATGGCTACTTACTCGAAATTTTTCCGCGTAAAAATGAGCTTGTTCGTCCGCCTGTGGCTAATGTCGATCAAGTTATCGTGGTGGCGAGTCTAGTCGAACCAGATTTTTCCTATCATTTGCTTGACCGTTTTTTGGTGAGTTTAGAACAAAAGCAAATTGAGCCGGTGATTTATTTAAGTAAGGTAGATTTACTTGTAGAAACGACTTTGCTTGAAGAAATTAAAGTGACTTATCATTTAGCGGGTTATCGGGTGATTATCGGTGATGAAGATGGCTTGAATCAAGTGAAGGCTTTGCTGAAAAATCGTTTGACGGTATTAGCTGGGCAATCAGGAGCCGGCAAGTCGACTTTATTAAACAAATTAGTGCCTGGCCTTGCTTTAGAAACTGGGGAAATCTCAGAAGCGTTAAATCGAGGGAAGCATACGACGCGTCATGTGGAATTAATTGATGTTGCTAAAGGATTGGTAGCTGATACTCCAGGCTTTAGTTCGATTGATTTCTTTGACTTGGAAGTAACTGATTTGCCAAAGATGTTTCCGGAATTTGTGGTTTTACAAGATACGTGTCGCTTTAGAGAATGTAGCCACACCCACGAGCCAGATTGTGCAGTGAAAGAAGCTTTAGCCGAGGGAAAAATTGCCCAGATTCGGTATGATAATTATTTGTTGTTCTTACAAGAATTGAAAAATCAACGTCCGACTTATCAAAAGAAGAAAAATAAGTAATCACGCAAAACATAGGGGGAATTTCAGATGAAGATTGCACCATCAATTTTAAGTGCTGATTTTGCAAATTTAGAAAAAGACGTCAAAATGGTTGAGGAGTTCGGTGCCGATTATATCCATATTGATGTGATGGATGGTCAGTTTGTGCCAAATATTACGTTTGGTCCGAATGTGGTCAAGGCATTGCGACCAGTGACGAAATTGACTTTGGATGTCCATTTAATGATTGTTGATCCAGAGCGTTACATCGAGGAATTTGCAAATGCGGGTGCGGATATTATTGGCGTGCATGTAGAAGCGACCAACCACATTCATCGCGCATTACAAATGATTAAAGCAAAAGGTGTGAAAGCAGAAGTCGTGCTAAATCCTGGAACCAGCGTCTCAGCGATTGTCCCTGTATTGGATATGGTCGATCAAGTGCTTGTGATGACGGTAAATCCTGGTTTTGGTGGTCAAAGCTTTATCGAATCCACACTGGACAAAATTCGTCAAATTGCCCATTTAAGAGCAGCGAATAACTTAGATTTTGATATTCAAGTGGACGGTGGGATTGTACCTGAAACGGCCAAATTATGTAAAGAAGCTGGGGCCGATGTATTTGTGGCTGGCAGTTATATCTACAATGCGACCGATGTCAAAGCTAGTATCGATGCATTAAAAGAGGCGTTAGAATAGATGAAAGTATTAATCGTTGGCGGGGCTAATCCTAAATGTTGGCCGGCAAATTTATTTGAAGAAGAATACGTAGCTTATATCGGCGTGGATCGTGGCGCACTTTACCTATTGGAGCAAGGAAAGTCACTCGATGCGGCGATTGGTGATTTTGATTCACTGAGTCAAGAAGAATATGAAAAAGTCAAAGCACAGGCAAAGTTTTTGAAACAATCTCCAGCTGAAAAAGATGATACGGACACGCAGTTAGGCTTATTATATGCGATTGAACACTTTCCCAATGCTCAATATCGCTTGGCTGGTTTAACGGGAGGACGCTTGGATCACTTCTTGGCCAATTTTTGGATGGTCCTTGAACCACGCTTTACCCCATATGCACGCCAAATTGAGTTAGTCGATGCGCAAAATATCATTGAATATTACTTGCCCGGCAGCTATACGATTGAAAATAAAGCCAATATGCGTTACTTAGCTTATGTTTGTATGACGCCGATGCAGGAATTAACGCTCAATTTAAGTAAGTATACCTTAAATAAACAAAAGATTGCCTATCCGATTTCTTATGCAAGTAATGAATTCGTGGGCAAAACGGCGGAATTTAGTTTTAGCGATGGCGTGATGGCTGTTATTTATAGTAAAGATCATAAATAAGACCGAAAAAGGAAGAGGCGAATGGTTGCGTCTTCCTTTTTGTATACAAGCATGAAGCGAGTCGTTTAGCTCCAGTTAGATAAGGCTTTCGGATTGGCGAGAAAGTCCATAAGGTTAAGACTTCTCAGCCAAGCAACTTTATGACAAGGAGCTACTCGCTGAATGCAGACTATTTGCAAAAAAACCATTAAGAGTGTGTAGGATGCTTTTTTTTAGACAAAAATAGTGGTACAATCGTATTTGTTAGTTTATAAGCTAGAGGTGCCTTTGTGAAAAAATATAATTCGAATAAAAATATTATTATCGCTTTGATTATTGTCATTGTGGTTGTGGCAGTCTTGAGTATGACGATTGCGAAAAGAAATACGCAGACTAAAACCAACATCTTACAGTCTACGGTCAATGATACAATTGGTTTAGTCGATAAAGTTCTGACTGCACCTTTTAGATTTTTACACCAAACCACTGAAAATATTAGCGATTTGATGAATACGTATGAAGAAAATCAACAATTAAAATCAAAAATCGACCAATATGACAATTTGGTTCAAAAAAATACGAATCAAGAACGTGAAATTGCGCAGTTGAAAGAAGAACTTGGCTTAAGTGAGACATTGACAAGCTATGAAACCCAAGTAGCCAACGTGATTAGCCGTTCTCCAGATACTTGGCAAGATGTTTTGGTGATTGATAAAGGTGCGAGTGCTGGTATTGAGGTTAATATGGCAGTGATGGCGAAAAAAGGCTTGATCGGACGCGTGCTAGAGGTCAATGCGCATACTTCTAAAGTGGAACTATTGACTTCTGAAAATGAATCAAGCAATCATTTCCCAGTCCGTATCTCTTCTTCTGATGGCGAAGTTTTTGGTATTTTGAAAGATTATGATCAAAAGCAAAATTTGCTGATTGTAGAAGATTTGACCGGGAATGCCAATATCAAAGCAGGCGATGTCGTGCAAACTTCTGGTCTTGGTGGCAATTCACCAGCTGATTTGATGGTAGGTAAAGTGCAAAAAGCTGTGACCGATTCTTATGGTCTAGCCAAGAAAGTTTATGTCAAACCAATGGCTGAAAGTACCGATTTACGTGTGGTAACTATTGTAAAACGTTCCGCAGGGGTGGGTGAATAATGAAAGAAAGAGAATTTCCGCTTTATTTAGCCCCGGTCTTATTTTTATTGATGTTGGTGGACACGCATTTAACCGCCTTTTTATCAAACTTATCAAACTTTCACTATATTTGGAATGTTCATTTAGTCTTGATTGTCTTTTTGTGGGCTGCTTATTCCTTACCAAAAATGCCAACAATCGCGCTGAGTTTTGTCCTAGGTTTATTTTATGATTGTTACTATCTTGGAATTATTGGTATTTATACGGTTTGCTTGACAGTTATGGTATGGCTGTTATACGTCTTTCATGGTGTTATCTATCAAAATTTATACACAATGTTTTTTGCCTTGGTTATTTTTGTGACAGGTTATGAAGTGATATTATTAGTAACTCAAATCCTTTTTAAATTAAGCACGACGACCTCGGTATTCTTTATTTCGCGTTATCTTGCGCCGACCTTGTTAGTCAATATTATCTTGTTTGCAATTACACTAATTCCATTAAAGAGGCTTTTTAAGTAAGAAGTCTCTTTTTTTTATTTATCGTATTTGAAATATATTTGTAACATTACTATTATAGGAATGACATCTCACTGTGTTAGAATAGCAATTGTCAGAAATAGGACCTTAGACTTAGAAAAGGTCACAAGTGTTAAATACACACACTTAATTGGAGGAATTTATGGTGAAGAAACGTTTATCTTCAGTCGTAATCGTATCTACAGTCTTAGCAGGGACTTTAGTGGCACCAATTGCTACCTTTGCAGACAATTACGATTCTCAAATTGAACAGAAAAACAGTGAAATTAACGACTTGAAATCTAAACAATCAGAAGC
>JAEWFE010000294.1 GCA_023389005.1 Bacillota bacterium | reverse complement strand
GCTTTTCCTGATGAAGTCATAGGATGGGTGAGTGAAGATCAGGTAGTCATGCATAATGAGGATTATTATTTCTATCAAACTGGCGGGGCCCAACCTAATTTATCTAAAGTTGAGCAGTTAAATATTGAAGTCTCAATTAGGCAAAAACGTGTCTTTGTTAAACGTGGTGAGACGACTATCTATACGATGCTTTGCCAGACAGCGCGCGAGGGGTATTCTACTCCTACTGGAAATTATGCGGTGAATACTTATCGTGCCAATAGTTTTTGGTCTACGTTTGGTGGGGCGGACTATGCGGTTGGCTGGAAAGATGGCGGCTTATATCTATTCCACAGTGTCGATAAAGAAACAGCAAAAGGTCCCTATGCCAAGAGTCAAGGATTGAAATTAGGAGTAACAGGTAGTGGGGTTTCTCATGGATGTATTCAATTAGCCATTCCTGATGCAAAATGGTTTTTCGAGCAATTGCCAACAGGTACACCAGTAACTATTCGCGCCTAATAGATGAGTCAGTTTCTGATAATTATTATTAGAAATATGGCTTATTTTTGTTTTTTTAATAGCGATAAACTATACATTAATAAAAATAGGTGCTAAACAAAAGCAACAATGTATGGTAAAATTGAATGAAAGTGACATGAATGTAAATTAAGAATTATAATAGAATGATTCGCTTTCATAAAAAATGAAAAATAATAAAAATGATATTTTATTATACTTGTAATTTTGATTTCTTAAATGAACATTTTAGTTTTATGTTATCTTTAGAAAGAGGTGATAGCAATGTTTAATCAAATGAATATTAATGTCAATGCGCCGAATGAAAAGCTTAATATTGAGATTCGTTTGGTTGACAAACACTTTGAATATAGCTTTTCAAGATTAGCGGGTCTTTATACTTATCATTCCGGTGTTGTTGATGAACAAAAATCTCAAGAATGGTTACAAGAAATTAGGCAAGCCTCTTTAGTTGATTGGCCAGTTCTACCTGAGGGGGTTGGCCCTGAGATAAAACAAAAAAACAAATGGAATGTAGAATTTTTTGATGAAGAGGGTTCCGTGATTTGCTATGGTGCAGATGATTTTTTCCCAAAAACATGGGGAATTTTCCAACAAAAAATATTGGATATGATTCCTGAATTACTTGAACAATACGGTAAAGGGATTGAAGCCGTAACTTTTACAGTTAAAAATCTAAATCAATATATGCCGTCTAATTTTATGACTTCGCAACAAACCTATTTAATTTTGAAAGAGACCTTAACTTTACGTCGGAGCACAGGTAAAATCACCTATGAAAAAATTGACGAAGTAAATCAAAGAACTTATTATGAATTTGAACGTCGCGAATTAGGTCAGCTCTTAAATAGCTTTCAATTGGTTTTTGCTACAGAAAATAAGCAAGGAAAAAAAGAAGGCCGCAAAGTCCATGATTCAGATGTTTACTTAAAGATTGAATTAATTGATGGGACTATTGAAGAGTGTTATTGGGATTTACATCAGATGTTTTTTACACCTGGTTGGAAAGAATTAGTAGATGCTATCCATGATTTGATGTTGCAAGGTAGTACTTTTTTAGGCCATATCTTTACCTCACTGCCACACCGTCATAAAGAAATCAGCCAATATATCTATGCTTTGGTTGAAATTGAAGAGACCAAGCAGCAGAATTATTATGTGGTAGATAATCTTTTCGTCCATGAAGGTGATTATGTAGTAGTACCAGTGGGCAATCAATTAGAAGAAAAAGTTGCCAAAATATTGAGTCTAGAATATTATGACCTGAAAGATTTGCCTCAGCCATTAGAATTTACCCGAAAAATTTTGCGTAAGTCAGATACCGTGAAGTTTGCACGTGACTTAGAAGATGACTCGGTGATCGATAATCGTCAAATTGATATTGCTTTAGAAGAGATTGATGAGGATCCATCTATTGAAGAGACAATTGCCTTAATGGAAGCTATACGGCAAAATATGAATTTAGGTGGTGAGTTAATTTTACCTGTTCACCCGATAACAACCAAAAATTCTCATCATAGCTATCACTTAGGTGCCAAAGATGAAATATTAATGACAACCGATGGTAAGTCTTGGGAATTGTTCCGTTTGTTTGTAGAAAATAATCAAGAAGCCTTTGTTGCTTTTACAAATATTGAGGAATTTGAAAAAGATGGCCGTACCAAAGGGGTTGTTTATCCAATATCTTCAATTTTAGAAATGGTCGCTAAAACTCCTAATATAAGCGGCATTATGCTTAATCCATATGGGCGGCCTTTCTTTTTAGCAAAGGAATTGATTATGACCATTTTTATGCGTAATCAAGAAACCATGAAGCGTAGTCAAATCTATTTAGAGTATGCAAATGTGGTAAATTTAACTGCAGATAGTGTCGTGAATAATTTGCAATTTAATCTGAATGATCCCGATAGTTTAGATTATGCTTTGCGAACAAAAATTGGCAATAGACTTACGGATTATTATGACGAGTTAATGAGTTTACATCCTGGCGAAATAAAAGTGACTCCTGGATTTGGTGCTAGAACGAAATATATTTTTCATACCATTATTCCAGAACATCACCAATCTCCACAGGCAGATGAATGTGTAATTAGTAGCTATTATGAGTCACTGAATCAAGCGAGAAAACTGAACTTGAAACAGATAATTTTACCAATTTTTGGCTTTAATGACGCAGGTTATCCGTTAGAATCATTAATGCCGCTAATTATTAATACAATTACCCAGTGGATGACTGATAATCGTGATTATGTCTTACATGTTTATTTGTCTACGGAAGATTTTGAGGTTTACAGTGCCTTTCGTGATTATTTAGAAGAGGCTTAAGGGGG